>CALPMR020000040.1 GCA_943324725.2 Bordetella parapertussis
AACAAGGACCAGGGGCGCCGAGATCAGAATCGGATGGTGACGGACCCCGCGGATCAGCCGGCCGGCAGCAGCGACAGCCAGCCGACTTCGTCGACGCCACTGGTGGAGGCGCAGGGGGACCCGCCAGCGGCCGAGCTTGCCTGGGGTTCCGTCAGCAGGGTGCCGTCCCACAGGAGATGTCCCGATCCGAACAGGCGGATCATGCCTGATGAAGTGGCCCTGCTGACCATCCCCCCCGGACGGTCGGAACATTGCCAGCCCGCCACCCAATCGCGACCGAGCCGCTGCTGCCACCAGGGAGCCACCAGGGCATGGGCGGATCCGGTGACGGGATCTTCGGCGATTCCCAGACCCGGTGCGAAAAAACGCAGCTGAAAATCCAGCGGCAGACCATCCAGCTGCCCGGGCCTGGAGGGGGACACCGGGGTCGCTTCGCTGAGGGGCTGCATCAGCACCAGGCCAGGACGCAGCGGCTCAGGCAACTCTGCGGCGAGCCCCCCCAGGGTGGCGAAATCGGCGTCTGGCGCCAGCAAGGCCACGGCGTAGCCGAGGGTTGAGGTCCAGAACGCCTCGGCGCCGCTGCCCAGCCGCCGGTTCAGCAGCGTCTGCAGAGCGGCAGGAACGGGTGCCTCCTGCAAGGCGCCGCTGGGCAGCACCATGCTGCCGCGACGGGGATCGACACGATCCAGGCTCACGGTCAGCGGTCCGCTGCGGGTCCAGAGGTCGAGGGACTCGCCGGGCTGCAGCTGCTGCCAGTGGGCCAGGGCCAGCAGGCTGGCCAGAGTGGCGTGGCCGCAGAGCGGCACTTCGCAGCTGGGTGTGAACCAGCGCAGCAGCCAGCGGTTCTGAAGCCGCAGCAGGAAGGCCGTCTCCGACTGCCTGAGACTGCCCGCCAGTCGCTGCATCCAGGCCGTCGGGACCGGATGGTCGAGCAGCACCACCGCCGCTCCATTACCGCCGCCGTGGCCCTCGCTGAAGGCCTCGATCAGCACGGCCTGGTTCAACGCCCGACCTCGGCCTTGAGATCGCGCTGCATCAGGCTCTGGACAGCCTTGGGAGCATCGATGAGCCCATCGAGCAGGCGGACCACCTGCTCGCAGATCGGCAGATTCCAGCCCCGGCGCCCGGCCAGCAGCAAGGCGGCCCTGGCTGTGCGCGGTCCTTCGACCGTGGCGCCGATGGCCGCGAGTGCCTCGGACTCGCTGAGGCCCTCGGCCATGGCCAGCCCGAAGCGATAGTTGCGGCTCAGGGGGCTGTTGGCCGTGGCCAGGAGATCGCCGAGGCCGGCCAGTCCGTAGAGGGTTGAGCTCTGACCACCGAGGGCCACCAGCACCGCGCCGATCTCCGCCAGACCACGGGTGAGCAGGGAGGCCTTGGCGTTGGCACCCAGGCCCAGGCCATCACTGATGCCCGCCGCCACCGCCATCACGTTCTTGAGCGCCCCAGCCGCTTCGGTGCCGATCGGATCGGCATTGGTGTAGAGCCGCAGGTGGGGCACCCGCAGACTGATCTGCAGACGCAGCGCCAGGGCGGCATCACTGGCGGCGATCACACTGGCCGCCGGCAGACCGCGATCCAGTTCATCAGCCAGATTCGGGCCGCTGAGCACGGCCAGGGGCGCCGCCGCCAGCTGCTGGCCCCAGAGCTGGCTGGCGCTGCAGAGGCCATCGAGATCCAGCCCCTTGCTGCAACTCAGCAGCGGCAAGCCGGCCGGCCAGTCAGCAGCCAGGGTTCGGGCCAGGCCGGTGACCGCTGCCATCGACACGGCTGACACGACCAGGTCGCTGCCCTGCAACAGCGGAACCGCATCGCCGCCATCGCGCCGCGACCAGCTGCGCACGGCATGGCCATCCTCCTGCCACAGACGCGCCAGCGTGCTGCCCCAGGCTCCCCGTCCCAGCACCGAGATCCGCAGTCCCATCTCCCTTGGCGGTCAGGCCATCATGCGCCATCAAGTCGATGCGGCCATGGACCAGGAATCCCCCTCTGCCTGGAGCGCCTGGAGCGGCCATGCCCTGATCGTCGGCGGCGGGGGCATCGGCAGGGCGCTGCTGCAGGGGCTGGCTGCCAGAGCACCGGGCCTGCAGTTGTGGTGCGCCCAGAGACGGCAGCTCGCCCCAGAAGCGGCCCCGATCACCGGCCTGCAGCACATCAAGCTGGATGTCAGCGATGACGACAGCCTCCAGGCCCTCGGCCAGCTGGCCCTGGAGCGGCTCTCTCCCCTGCGGCTGGTGATCTATACCGCCGGCCTGCTGCACGAGGGTGCCATGGCCCCGGAGAAACGGCTCTCCCAGGTGAATCGCCGCGACCTCGAGCGCAGCTTCAGCGTCAATGCCTGGGGGCCCCTGCTGGTGGCCCAGGCAATCGAAGCCGCCTTGCCCCGCCAACAACCGGCTCTGTTTGCCAGCCTTTCGGCCCGCGTCGGCAGCATCGGCGATAACCGCCTGGGGGGCTGGTATGCCTATCGCGCCGCCAAGGCGGCCCAGAACCAGCTGCTGACCACCCTGGCGATCGAATGGCGGCGGCGTCTGCCCCAGGTCTGCGTCACCGTGCTGCACCCAGGAACCACGGCCACGGCCCTGTCGGCCCCCTTCCGCTCCGGGGTGCCCCCCGAGCAGCTGTTCAGCCCCGAGCGCGCCGCCGATCAGCTGCTGGACCTGCTGGAGCAGCAGACGCCGGCTGAGAGCGGCCGCTTCCTGGCCTGGGATGGCAGCGCGATTCCCTGGTGAGCTTTCAGGCCGCGTGGCGGCTGAGCAGCTCCAGCGGGATCAGTTCCAGGCAGGTCTGCTCGCAGGACTCCAGATGGACCGGTGGCGCCATGCCGTCCTGGTAGGCCTCCAGCCAGCGGGCGGCACAGATGCACCAGTGGTCACCGGCTTCCAGGCCGGGAAAGCCGAAGGCCGGCGCCGGACTGCTGAGGTCGTTGCCCTGGGCCCGGGTGTAGCTGAGAAAGGCCTCGTCGACCACACAGCAGACGGTGTGACGGCCGAGATCGGCGGGATCGGTGCGGCAGGTGCCATCGCGAAACCAGCCGGTCATCGGCTCGCAACCACAGATCACCAGGGGTTCGCCGAGCACGTTGAGGGGGCCGGCAGAACGGAAATCGGCAGCCTCAAAGGGGGCCTGGACCATGGCCTGGGCGGGTTCAGCGGAGCCTCAGTCTGACGGAGGACTGGCACAAAGTGCTGCCAGGAGGTTGACGAATTCCGGGGGGTAGGCGTTAAAGGTCATTCAGAACCAATCCCGATTTTCGGCACGACCCCCTACATGAGCTGGGACTTCACCGAGGATGCGGCCTTCCTGGCCCTCTGCGACGCCTACAAGGAAAGCGGTGAGCCCTCCGCCATGGAGTTCCTCGCCCATGGCGAAGGGGCCTTCCATTTTCAGGAGCTCTCCCAGAACGCCGCTGGCGAGGGCATCGATCTGAGCGACTCCGATGACCTGGAGGAATTCCAGCAGGAGGTGATCGACACCCTTGAGGAGCTCTGCGGCTGAAGCCAGCCGTCGGGCCATCCCTTGGGCTCCCTGGCGACCAGTGGGCGATGCCGCGGCTCGAGCAGATCCTGAGGCCGACGCAGCGCTTGCGCCACCATCTCGATCCCACCGCGTCCCTGCCAGCGGCTCCGCGCCACTGCGACAACTCCACTGCGACAACGCCAGAGTGGCCACACCAAAGGGAGCAGGCCATCACAGTTCAGCCAGAACCCCGACCTGCCGGCTGAGCCGATATCAGCGTGATCCAGGCGCTGAGGCGGCCCAGTGGCTGCCTCAGCGCCCAGAGGCCCGACCGGAACTGCTCCAGGTTCAGCTGCCTGCGGTCACTGCTCAGCCGTAGAAGAAGGCGATCTCCTTGGCCTTGAGTCCCTCCCAGCCCGCCTCCTGCAATCGACGATCGAGGCTGACCTGATCGAGATGCTTCGAGCCGGTCTTGACGATCCGATTGCGCATTGATTTTTTGACACCACTGCGAGCGCGGCGGCTTTCGAGCTCCATCACCTCGCCGTAGAGGGCGAGCATCGCTTCGGGAATCGGGCTGCCATCGAGATCGACTCCCGAGGCGATGGCGGTATCGACACCGTCAGGTCCGGCTATGGCCATGGCGTTCACGCAGAAGGGCCTGGGAAGCCTGCCACGGCCCCTCGGCCCCGAAGAGGCCCCACTCAGGCGCTGAAGTACCGCGCGCGGCTGTGCAGGGCCACCAGGGCGGTGGTGCTCTGCTCGGGCTCCAGCTGGTCGCTGTCGTCCATGGTCAGGCCGATGCGATCGGCGCCCAGCCACTGAAGCTGGGGCCTGGAATCGGCCACGTTGGGACAGGCGGGATAGCCGAAGGAGTAGCGGCTGCCCCGATAGCGCTGGGCGAGCACATCCCGGAGTAGCGCGGGCTCCTGCTCGGCGAAGCCCAGCTCGCGGCGGATGCGGGCATGGACCCACTCCGCCAGGGCTTCGGCCAGCTGCACGGCGAGGCCATGGAAATACAGATAATCGCTGTACTGGTCAGCCTTGAACAGCTGCTGGGCGAACTGGGTGGCCCGCTCACCCATGGTCACGGCCTGCATCGGCAACACGTCCGTGGCGCAGTACATGCCGCCGTCCTGGGGCGCCAGGTCGCGATAGAAGTCGGCGATGCAGTAGCGGTTGCCGCCCTTCTGCCGCGGCAGCAGGAAGCGGCCGAGCTCCGCACCGGCAGCCGCCGGTTCCGCCCCTGCGGCCATGCCGGCAGGATCAAAGACGACGACAGCGTTGCCCTGGCGGCCGCAAGGGAAATAGCCGTAGGCGATGCGAGGCGTGAGCAGCCCCTCACTGAGACAGCGCTCGATCCAGTGACTGAGCACGGGTTCGGCCTTCTCGGCCAGCATCGCCTCGTACTCCGGGCGGCTCTGCTGCTGCATCTTGCGCAGTTGCCACTGGCCGGCAAACAGGGCCTGACGATCGAGGTAGGCGAACACCTCGGCCAGATCGATCTGCTCCTCCAGCAGCACCTGGGAACCCCAGAAGGGAGGCGACAGGGCCGGTTCCTCCGGTACGGAGGCGGAACGGCTGTCATCGGCAGCGGCCGGCTCCTGCTGCTCGGCAGCGGCACTGGATGGTCGATCCGCGGCCGGGGTGGCTTGAGCTGCGGCGGCTGGGACTGGTTCCGCCTTGCTTTCGGCAGCGGCCTGGTTTTCGGCGTCGCTGCCGGCAGCGGCCATGGCGATGCCCGCCGGGATGCCGTCGAGGAAGCCGACCCGGTCATCCCAGCGACCGGCGGCCTTGGCCTCCATCAGGGCGTCCATGAAGCGCAGATCGGCGAAGGCATCGCGGCCGTAGATCACCTGGCCGCCGTAGGCCGCCTGGCAATCACCATGCACAAAACGCGGGGTCAGGGCGGCGCCGCCGAGAATCACCGGCACCTGAATGCCGACGTTGTTGAAGGCTCCGAGGTTGTCCTTCATGAAGGCTGTGGACTTGACCAGCAGACCACTCATGGCGATGCAGTCGGCCTGATGCCGTTGCTGAGCCTCGACGATCGCTTCGACACTCTGCTTGATGCCGAGATTGATCACCTCGTAGCCATTATTGGTCAGGATGATATCAACCAGATTCTTACCAATATCGTGCACATCACCCTTGACCGTCGCAATCAGAAACTTGCCCTTGCCGCTGGAGACCGGCTGGCCATCGGGCCCCAGCTGCTGATCCATGTGGGGCTCGAGGAAAGCCACGGCGGACTTCATCGTTTCGGCGCTTTGCAGTACAAACGGCAGCTGCATCTGGCCGGAGCCGAACAGATCACCCACCACCTTCATGCCATCGAGCAGGAAAGTGTTGATGATCTGCAGCGGTGGATAGGTCAACAACGCTTCCTGCAGGGAAGCCTCGAGCCCGATCCGTTCACCATCGATGATGTGCTGCTTGAGTCTTTCTTCGACCGGCAGATCGGCCAGCGAAGGACCAGAGGCCCGGGCCTCCTTGGCCGAAACCCCCTCAAACAGGGTGGTGAGTTCGGTCAGCGGGTCATAGGTGCAGATGGCGCCGGGAGCATCACTCTCGAAACGGCGACGGTCGTAGATCAGATCACGGCAGATTTGCTGGTCGGCCTCACTGATCTTGGCCAGGGGCAGGATCTTCGCCGGACTGACAATCGCCGCATCCAGGCCGGCCTGGCAACAGTCGTGCAGGAAGACGGAATTGAGCACAATGCGGGCCGCAGGCGACAGGCCGAAGCTGACATTGCTGACGCCGAGCACGACGTGAACGCCTGGCAACTGCTGGCGAATCCGGGCGATGGCTTCCAGTGTGGCAGCGGCATTGGCGCGATCTTCTTCGATGCCGGTTGAAATCGGCAGCGCCAGAGGATCATAGAAAATCTCCCGGGCTGGAATACCGAACTCGAGAGCATCGCGGTAGGCCCGTTGGGCGATCTCAAATTTGCGATCCGCCGTGCGGGCCATGCCTTCTTCATCGATGGTGCCCACCACGACCCCGGCGCCATAGGTACGGGCCAGCTCCAACACTTTGAAGAAGCGTTCATCCCCATCTTCATAGTTGGTGGAGTTGAGGATGCACTTGCCGCCGGACACCTTGAGGCCCGCCTCCATCTTCTGCCACTCGGTGGAATCGAGCATCAGGGGCAGATTGACATTGGTGACCAGCCGCGACACCAGCTCGTGCATGTCGCGCTCGCCATCGCGGCCGACATAGTCGACATTGACATCAAGGATGTGGGCGTTTTCCTTCACCTGGCTGCGCGCCACGGCCACCAGGCCGTCCCAGTCCTCGACATTGAGCAGTTCACGAACCTTTTTGGAACCGCTGGCGTTGAGCCGCTCGCCGATGATCAGAAACGAATTGTCCTGGAGGTAGGGCGTGACGCCGTAGATCGATGCGGCTGAGGGCTCATAGCCCAGGGCCGGGCGCACCTCCGTCGTTTCGGTTGAAGCGGGCGTCAGCTCCCGTCCTCGCACCGCTCGTGGCGCCGGCCTGAGTTCGCCGGCCAGCTCGACCAGACTGCCGATGTGGGCCGGGGTGGTGCCGCAGCAACCGCCGATCACCTGCACCCCCAGATCTTCGACGAAGTGCATCAGTTGCATCTTCATCTCCATCGGTGTCAGCCGGTAGTGGGCCACACCGCCGACATTCTCCGGCAGGCCGGCATTGGGGATGCAGCTGACCACAAAGGGGCTGTGCTCGCTCAGATAGCGGATGTGCTCCTTCATCTGCTCGGGCCCGGTGGCGCAATTGAGTCCGAGCACGTCGATGCGAAACGGCTCCAGAATCGCCACCACCGCCGCCATATCGGAGCCCACCAACATCGTGCCCGTGGTTTCCATCGTCACTGACACCATCACCGGCCGCCGGCTGGCGGCGCCGGCCATCGCCTCCTCAATCCCTTGCAGGGCGGCCTTGATCTGCAGCACGTCCTGGCAGGTCTCGACGATGAACAGGTCGATGTCGCCGGCCAGCAGGCCTTCGGCCTGTTGGCGGAACGAGGCCTTCATCGTGTCGAAATCGATATGGCCCAGCGTCGGCAACTTGGTGGTGGGCCCGATCGAACCGGCCACGAAGCGGGGCTTGGCTGCGGTGCTGTATTCAGCCGCCACCTGACGCGCCAGTTCAGCGGCTCGCTTGTTGATCGCAAACGCCTGATCTTCCAATCCGTATTCGGCCAGCACGATCGAAGCGGCACCGAAGGTGTCGGTTTCGATCACATCGGCTCCCACCTCCAGAAACTGCCGATGCACGGCCTGCACCGCATCGGGACGGGTGAACACCAGATTCTCGTTGCAACCCTCCAGGGCTGGGCCACCGAAATCCTCGGCGCTCAGATCCATCTGTTGCAGCGAGGTGCCGGTGGCGCCATCGAAGACGAGGACCGGTCGGTCGGGGCCATGCAGACGCTCGAGGAAGCCGATGCGTTGGCTGCTGGGTCGGGATTGGTTGGAGGCCACCATCAATCGTCGATGCGAATGCGACTCACCCAGTGGTCATAGTCAGGATCGCGGCCTTCCGTGATCGCCGTCAGGCGCTCCCGCAGCCGTTCCATGATCGGCCGGTGGGTGGGCAGTTCGGTGTTCTCGATCCGGCGCACCGGCGTCACCCGGGCGGCCGTGCCACTGAGGAACACCTCGTCGGCGATCATCAGTTCGGTCTTGTCGACCGGGCGTTCGAGCACGGGAATGCCCATCACCGTCGCCAGTTCGAGGATGCTGGCGCGGGTGATCCCTTCAAGGATGTCCTGATCGACGCTCGGCGTGATCAGCACGCCATCGCGCACCAGGAACAGATTCATGCCGCTGGCCTCACTCACCTTGCCGCGGCTGTTCAGCAGCAGCGCCTCATCAAAACCGCTCTTGACCGCTTCGGTCTTGGCCAGGGAGCTGGTGATGTAGGCACCGCTGATCTTGCCCCGCAGCGGCAGGGAGCGGTCCTCCTGACGGGTCCAGCTGCTGATGCGGCAGCTGACGCCATCGGGGGAGAGGTAATCCCCCATCTCGATGCCATAAATCAGGAAGTCAGTCTGAATGTTGTGCAGGCGTGGGGCGATGCCGAGATCGCTGGTGTAGACGAACGGCCGCAGATAGAACGGGCAGGTGGGGCGGTTGGCCTGGATGAAGGCGTGGATCGCCGTATGGATCGTCGCCTCGTCCAGTTCGGTCAGCAGCAGCCGGGCGCTCTGGCTGAGCCGGCGGGCGTGGCGATCGGCCCGGAACAGCAGAATCTCGTTCGCATCGACCGGATTGGGCAGCCCACGCATGCCGCCGAAGGCCCCGGTGCCGTAATGCAAGGCATGGGTGGCCACCGACAGGGTGGCCTCGGCGAAGGGCACACAGGTCCCGCCGAACCAGGCATAGGGAAGGAACTGATGCATGAGCGGCGGAAACGTTCGCCCGATCTTCTCACCGCACCCTGCAGGATGGGGGCATGCACAGGTTGGCGGCGGTTCCCGGCCAGGACGACAGCGACTCGCCAGGGCAACTGTTCGTGGAACAGGCCCCGGCGCCGGTGGTGCTGCTCAGCAGTGCCGACACCGATCTGGTGGCAATCGAAACGCTGCTGCAGGCCAGCCCCCAGCTGTTGCCGGTGGAGCTGCGGGCTCTGAACCTGGCGGCGCTCAGCCATCCGGCGGTGATCGATCACTACATCCGCACCTCCCTGGGCTCGGCCAAGGTGGTGATCGTGCGCCTGCTGGGGGGCCGGGGCCACTGGAGTTATGGCCTCGAACAACTGCGCCACTGGGCCAGCCGGCCGGCGACCGGCGCCGACCGCCCCAGGCAGCTGCTGGTGCTGGCCGGCACGGCGGACGAGGACGCCAGCCTGGCATCGCTCGGCAGCGTGCCCGCTCCCCTGGCCAGGGCCCTGGCCGCGGCCCTGCGCGAGGGGGGCGCCGCCAACCTCGAGGCCCTGCTGGGGTGTGTGACCAGCCTGCTCAACGGTGAACTGCCCGAGCCGCCGGCACTGCAGCCCGGTGCCGATCCCCTGCCCCACGACTGGCGGGACGAGCCGGGGCCGCGGGTGGGGTTGATCGTCTATCGCGCCCTGCTGCAAGCCGGCGATCTGGCCCTGGTGGAGGCCTGCCTGCAGGAGCTGCGCCAGCAAGGGCTGGCGCCCAGGGCGCTGTGGGTCAGCAGTTTGCGGGATCCGGCCGTGCAGCAGGGGGTGGGGGATCTGCTCGAGCGCGAGGCCGCCGAGGCGGTGCTCTGCGCCACCGGCTTCGCCTCCGTGCAGTTCAACGATGCCGGCCTCGGTGCCCCCCTCTGGGAGCGGCTGCAGGTGCCTGTGTTGCAGTTGCTCTGCAGCGGCAGATCCCAGCGCCACTGGCAGGAGAGCAGCATCGGCCTGGGGCCCCTCGACCTCAGCCTGCAGATTGCCCTGCCGGAACTGGACGGCCGGATCACCACCCGGGTGGGGGCCTTCAAGGAAGTGGCTGGAGCGAGCGATCGCCTCGGCACCGCTCTGCAGCGATTGCAGCCCGATCCGGAGCGGCTGGCCTGGATCGTGACCCTCACCCGCCACTGGATCACGTTGCGGCGCACCGCCAGCCGTGAACGGCGGGTCGCCCTGGTGCTCGCCAACTACCCCACACGCAACAGCCGACTGGCCAATGGGGTAGGCCTCGACACCCCGGCCAGCGTGGCCCTGATGCTGACCTGGTTGGCGCAGGCGGGCTACAGCCTCGGCGCTGAACCCCTGCCCGCCGATGGGGACGCCCTGATCCGGGCCTTGCTGGCCGGCCGCAGCAACGATCCGGAGAGCAGTCACCGGCCGCCCCTGGGCCAGCTGAGCCTGGCCGAGTACCAGCGCTGGTACGCAGGGCTGCCGGCGGCCGGTCGCCAGCGGCTGGAGGCCGTCTGGGGGCTGCCCGAGACCGATCGCGATCTGGAGAGCGGCGAGGGCGGAGCGGCCTTTGCGATCCGGGGCCTGCGTTTTGATCGGGTCGTGCTGCTGATCCAGCCGGCCCGGGGCTACGACCGCGACCCCAGCCTCAGCTATCACAGCCCCGACCTGCCCCCCACCCACGCCTATCTGGCCCAGTACCTCTGGCTGCGGCAGGAGTTCGCCGCCCAGGTGGTGGTGCATGTGGGTAAACACGGCAACCTCGAATGGCTGCCCGGTAAGGGCCTGGGCCTCTCCCCCGACTGTTTCCCGGAATGGGCCCTGGGGCCGCTGCCACACCTCTATCCCTTCATCGTCAATGACCCCGGCGAGGGCAGCCAGGCCAAGCGGCGGGCCCAGGCGGTGATCCTCGATCACCTGACGCCCCCCCTGGGCCGGGCCGGCCTGCACGGCCCGCTGCAGGCACTGGAGACCCTGCTCGATGAGTACTGGGAGGCCAGCCAGCTGGGCGCCGAACGGGCGCCGCTGCTGCGCCAGCAGCTGTCGCAGCAACTGGGCCAACTGCAATTGCCCGGCCTGGAACGGGATCTCGATCAGCAGCTCGAGCAGGCCGATGGCTATCTCTGCGAGCTCAAAGAAGCCCAGATCCGCCTCGGCCTGCACACCTACGGCACCCTGCCGGCGCCACCGCTGCTGGCCGAACTGCTGCTCTGCCTGGCCCGGGCGCCCCAGGCCGGCCTGCCCGGCCTCACCCAGGCCCTGGCGCTGGACCTGGGCCTGGAACTGGACCCCTGGGCCGATGGCGAAGACCAGCTGCTCAGCCCGGCCGACCAGCAGCGGGTTTCGCTCCTGGCCCAGGAGCTGCACCAATCCCAGCCGCAGCAGTCCGAGCGCCCTGGCGCGGCCCGGCTCGGCGGCGATGGGGTGGCCCTGCTGGAGCAGTGGGCCCTGCAGCTGGTGCAACGAGAGCTGATGCAGTGGGAGCTGAAGCAGCGAGAGCTGATGCAGTGGGAGCTGCTGGAGCAGCAGCGGCTGGAACAGCAGCAAGAGGCGGCTGAGTCGAGCAGCGCCGCGCCTTGCCCGGCACCCCGTGCCGTGGTCGCCCAGGACATCTGCGGCCCCAGGCCTGACCCAGCGGCCGGGCTGTCACCCAGCTCTCTCGGACACGAGGCAGCAGCCAGCCAGCCGCCAGCGATCGACGCTGTGCTGGCGGGCACACGGGCGGCTGGCCTCGATCTGCAAACCCCTGGCCCCGTCAGCGAATCCGTGCTGCACCACCTGCGCCAGCAATTGCAGCCGGCGCTGCTGGCCTGCGGTGAAGCCGAGCGCCAGGCCCTGCTGCGGGGCCTGGCGGGGGGCCGGATCGCCGCCGGACCATCAGGGGCGCCCACCCGGGGGCGACCCGACCTGCTGCCCACCGGCCGCAACTTCTACAGCGTCGATCTGCGCGGCCTGCCGACGGAGGCGGCCTGGGATCTGGGTCGCCGCAGCGCCGAGCTGCTGCTGGAGCTGCATCTGCAGGAGCAGGGGGACGATCTGCGCCAGCTGGCCCTGTCGGTGTGGGGCACGGCCACGATGCGCAACGGCGGCGAGGACATCGCCCAGGCCCTGGCGCTGATGGGGGTGCGGCCGATCTGGGATGGGCCGACGCGCCGCCTCGTCGATCTGGAGGTGATCCCCCTGGCCCTGCTGGGCAGGCCGCGGGTGGATGTCACCCTGCGCATCTCCGGCCTGTTCCGCGATGCCTTTCCCCAGCTGGTCGGCTGGTTCAACCGGGCCACCCGCCTGGTGGCAGCCCTGGCGGAGGCGGCCCAGGACAATCCCCTGGCCGATATGGCCCGGCGCGATGGCCACTGGGGCCGGGTCTACGGCTCGGCGCCAGGGGCCTATGGCGCCGGCCTGCAGGGCCTGATCGACAGCGGACACTGGGAGGAGCGCGGCGATCTGGGCGACGCCTTCCTGAACTGGAGCCAGTGGCGCTACGACGGCGAAATGGGCCCGGCGGCGATCGCCGCGCCGCAGATCGAGGCCGAGCTCGATCGCGCCGGCCTGGAGCAGCGCCTGCAGCAGGTCCAGGTGGTGCTGCACAACCAGGACAATCGCGAGCATGACCTGCTCGACTCCGACGACTACTACCAGTTCCAGGGGGGCTTGAGCGCCGCGGTGGAGCGCCTCTCCGGCCAGCGGCCGGCCCTGTGGTTCGGCGACCATTCCCGCAGTCAGCGGCCGCGCCTGCATCGGCTGGAGCGGGAACTCGACAAGGTGCTGCGCTCGCGGCTGCTCAACCCCCGCTGGATCAGCGGCATGCTGAACCACGGCTACAAGGGCGGCTTTGAAATGGCGGCCAGCCTGGATTATCTGTTCGCCTACGACGCCAGCACCGGTCGGGTGCCGGACTGGAGCTATGGCGCCATCAGCCAGACCTGGCTGGCTTCAGCGGAGGTGCTGGCCTTTCTGCGCCAGAGCAACCCCTGGGCCCTGCGCGATATGGCCGAACGGCTGCTTGAAGCTCACCACCGGGGCCTCTGGGAAGGGGCAGAGGCCACAGAAATCGAACGACTGGGCCAGCTGGTGCTCGACAGCGAGGCCCTGATCGAAACCTGACTCAGGTGTTCAGATCCCTGGCCATCGACTTGAAGGGGTTGATGTCGCCAGCCTTACCACCCTGCTGGGTGATCCTGGGCTGGTCGTTGCTCTGATCGCCCGTCTCACCTTTGCGGGGGGCGCTGCCGGGAACGTTGACGGCCACGGCAGCGCCTCGCTTGCGCTGCTCCAGCTCCGCTTTGGACATCTGCTGGGCGAAGGTCTTCTTCACCGGCTTGGGCACGCCACCGGTGAGATCCACCTTGACATCGGTGTCGGGATTGATGCCGGCCAGTCCGGGGGTCATTTTCTCGAGCTTGGCCTCCATCGAGGCGACTTCGGCGATCATTTCCTTATTGCCCGGGCTGTCGACATTGCCGGGGAAGGTGTGGCGGATCGTGTTCGAGCGCCGCATGAAGTTGACGTTGCCGAGGCTGCTGGAGGCGTCGGCGTCGAGGAAGAAGGTCTCCTCGTTTTTCTTCGGCTTTGCAGCCTCAGATTGTCCGGAGATCTTCACGGAGGGGGAACTGGAACCCAGCAGGCGATCGAAGAGACCCATCGGCAGCAAGGAATGCGTCAGCAAACCCTAGCGGCCGTTGAGCGCCAGACCGTGGGTATCGGTGCCACAACTCTGCAAAAGGCCACGTTCGGCCAGGTCGGCGGCGATCGCCTCACAGATCAGGGGCGTCGCCGACCAGGGCTGCCGCTGCTCGTAGTCGTACCAGGCCTCGGCACCATCGAAGCCGAGATCGGCGGCCGCGGCGATCAGGCGGCCGTGGGGCAGGCGATAGCGGGCGGGATGGGCCAGCAGCGCCAGGCCTCCCGCCCGCTGGATCGCGCCCAGCAGGACTTCGCAGCGCAGAGCCGGACCGACGCAGGCCATGCCCTGCAGATAGGGCTCCAGCAACGGGGCCTGATCGTCGAAACCCAAGGCCAGCACATGCACCAGACAACCCTCCAGCAGGGCACTGATCTCAACCCCTCGCCAGAGGGTGGGCACCGCCTCGCCCTGGGCGCGCCGGGCCTCCAGAGCCGCCGCCACGGCTCTGTGGGCAGCGATCGAGTGGTGATCGGTGATCGCCAGATGTTCCAGGCCGAGCTCGATCGCCTGAACTGCCAGCTCGGCGGGCCCCAGGCTGCCGTCACTGCAGAGGGTGTGGCAGTGGAAGTTGTACCGCCCTGGGCAGCTGTCCGGCCCGACCTGGCGCAGCACCGCCGCCAGGGGGTGATCCCGGGCCTCAGGCCGCAGCACCGCCGCCTCCGGCTGCCGCCGCCAGCTGCTCAGCAGCCAGCTGCTCGGCAGCCAGCCGCTCCGCTCGCAGCCGCCGCCAGCGGGCATAGAACTGGATCGAGGCGGCCATGAACAGCACCAGCGCCACGATCAACCAGGTGGCGGCACCGGTGGGGAACTGGTTCTTGAACACCACCAGCATCACCACGATCACCAGCAGCAGGGTGGGCAGTTCATTGAGGGCGCGCAGCTGCTTCGGGCTCCAGGCGCAGGCGCCCCGCTGCAGCTGGCCCATCAGCCGATAGCAGAAGGCGTGGTAGACGAGCAGAGCCGCCACGAAGGCCAGCTTGGCGTGCATCCAGCCCTGCTGCAGCCAGGTGGGATTGACACTCAGCAGGCCGGCAGCGCAGACCACCGCCACCACCATGCCCGGCGTGGTGATGATGTTGGCCAGGCGCCGCGCCATCAGGGCGTACTGCTGCTGGAACGGCTCCACCAGCGCCGCCTC
>CALPMR020000041.1 GCA_943324725.2 Bordetella parapertussis
GCAGCACGCCGCCGTACTTGTGGCCACTGGCATTGATCGACACCACCCGCGGCAAGCGAAAGTCCCAGATCCACTCCGGCGCGTTGAACGGCGCCACGAAGCCCCCCGAGGCCGCATCGATATGCAGGGGAATCGCCAGGCCGCTGCGCTGCTCCAGCTGATCAAGGGCAGCGGCGATCGCCGCGATCGGCTCATAGCTGCCATCGACGACGCTGCCCACCACCCCAACCACGCCGATGGTGCCGGCATCGCAATGGGCCGCCGCCGCCTCAGCCTCCAGATGCAGCCGATCCGGCCCCAACGGCACAAAGCGCGGTTCCACCTCGAAGTAGGCGCAGAACTTGTCCCAGCAGACCTGGCGATTGGCCCCCATCACCAGATTCGGCCGCAGGGCCGGGGCAGCATCAGCACCCGACTGGCGCTGACGCCAGTGCCACTTGAGCACCAGGCCGGCCAGCATGCAGGCCTCACTGGAGCCGGTGGTGGAGGTGCCCACCGCACCACTGGGATCGGGGGCATGCCAGAGGTCCGCCAGGATCAACAGGCAGCGCCGCTCCAGATCGGTCGTCTGGGGGTATTCGTCCTTGTCGATGATGTTCTTGTCGGCGCATTCGGCCATCAACCGCAAGGCTTCCGGCTCCATCCAGGTGCCGACGAACGTGGCCAGGTTGAGACGGGCATTGCCATCGAGCATCAGATGCCCGTGGATCAGCTCGTAGGCCAGATCCGCACGCAGACCCTGATCCGCCAACCGCTGCTCGGGGATGTCGGCAGGCAGCCGGGCCGCCATCGAACGGGCCCGCAACTGGCCGCGCAGACCCGCCGGCACCGTATCTCCGGTGAGGGGCCTGCGGGCTGCCTGGTTGAACTCCATGCCCCAAAGTCTGGCGGCACGGCCTGGCGCCGCCACTCTCTGGCTCGATCTGTTCTCGTATGGGTTGAGCCGGCCCAAGTCCACCAACCTGCCGCCCAGGATGGAGTCAGCCAGTCCGCCGGCCCGGCCATGGATCTCGCCCTCGCCCGCCTGCACAGCTACGTGCACCAGCAGCCACCCGCTGCCGGGCAGGGCCTGCGCCTGGCGCTCTGGCAGGGCAGCGGCACGGCCGCCAGCGCCACGGCCGTCGCCGAAAACCTGGAGCGGCTGGAGCAGGTCTGCGCCCTCGCCGCCAGCCACGGGGTGCAACTGCTGGCCTTCCCCGAGCTTTATCTGAGCGGCTACATCGTCACACCGGAGCTGGCCGCTGTCCTGGCGGAAACGGTCGACGGCCCCAGCCTGAAACGGGTGGCGGCCGCCGCCCACCGCCATGGCCTGGCGATCGCCTGCCCCTATCCGGAGCGGGCGCTGGTGGCCGGAGCGGAGCGCTTTTATGACGCCATTGCCCTGTTCGGCGCCGATGGCTCCCTGCTGCGCAACTACCGCAAGACCCACCTCTGGGGACCGGACGAGAAGCGCTGCTGGAGTGCCGGTTATCGCCACGCCGAGGAGGGGCCGGCCCTGACGGTGCAAATGGTGAACGGGCTGCCGCTGGGGCTGTTGAACTGCTACGAGGCGGAGTTTCCCGAGCTCACCCGCGCCCTGGCCCTCCAGGGCGCCAGGCTGGTGCTGATCCCCACCGCCGCCGATGCCTGGGCGACCCTGAGCAGCGGCGAGCGCACCGATCGCCCCTATCCGGATGTATCCCGCAGCCTGCTGCCGGCCCATGCCTTCGAGAACAGCTGCTTCATCGCCTACGCCAATCGCTGCGGCGTCGAAACGGTGAATGGCCGGCCGATGGCCGCCTATCTGGGCAACAGCCTCATCTGCGGGCCCCACGGCGACGTGCTGGTGGCCGCCCGCCCCGAAGCCACCCTGCTGATCGCCGACTGCATTCCCGGCGACTACGGCCCCACCCATCCAGCCGGCACCCGCTACCACGACGATCTGCGGCCGGAGCTCTATGGAGCGGTCGGCGCGAATCAGCGCCAGCGGATCGACCCCGCCGTGCCCCCGAACGCCGGATCACCGCCGCCCCATCAGCCACAGGCGGCCAGCGACGCTCCATAGGCTGGCGGCCTGCGCGAGCACCATCGATGAGCTCCAGTTCCCTGCCCAGTTCCGCCGATCTGGCCCGCTATCTGGAGAGCCGCGGCGAACTGGGCAAACCCTGGATGTGGCATCTGCTGCGCCTGGCCAAACTGAAGGAAGAGAAGGACTCCATGGAGCCCCAGGAGTTCGTCGAGCGGCTCGGCGCGGCCCATGCCGATCTGATGCGGCTGGGCGAGTTCTGGAAAGGCCGCGAGGCGGAGGTGTTCGAGGGCCGCTACCAGCCAGCCAGCGTGATTGAACCCCTGCCCGGCTCCGAAGACGACCGCTGATCCCCCCATCGCTTGCGCTGGCAGCAGACGATCCGGCCCCAAGGGCGAAACCTGGAGACAGACTTCTTTGCGCCTTGACTTCTGGGCGGCACCATCTGGTTGGTCACGGCCGATCGCCAATCCCTTTTCCACAACGGAATCAGCACCGATGAGCAGCGCCCCCCGCCTCTATCCGATGGCCGCGCTGATCCGCCTCACCTTGATCAGCCTCTATCTGGCCCTGGTGCTGCCCCTGCCGCTGCTGGCCCCCGGGGATCTGCGTCTGTGGATGACCCTGGCGGTTCCGGCTGGCCTGCTGCTGCTGCTGGCGATCACCAGCGAGCGGGTGGAACTGGACGAGCAGGGACTGCGGGTGGGCCATCCCCCCTGGTGCTCCTGGTGGTTACGGCGCGGCTGGAGCCTGAGCTGGGAGGCGATCAGCGGCCTCACGCCGGTGGCCACCAGCCAGGGAGGGAGAGTGTTCTATGTGCGCAGCCAGGGGCCTGGCGGTGGTGGCCGCTCCTACTTGCTGCCCCAGCGGATCGCCGGATTCGACGATTTCCTGACCCGCTTCAGCGCTGCCAGCGGCATTGACACCGGCTCCGTGGGCAGGATCACGCCGCCTTGGACCTACCAGCTCCTGGCCCTGCTCAGTGGTCTGCTGCTGGTCGCTGAACTCGCGATGGTCACGCTCGGGCCCTTCGGCCTCCTGGGAAGCCCGAACCAGGGGTTGGGCTGAAACTGCGGTGGACCGCCCGGGTGCCGGTCAGCATCAGCACGTCGATCTTGCCGATCCGGTCAGGGGGTGAGCGCCGGTATCGCCCGCAGGCAGGCGCCAGCCCGCAGGATCTGCGCTACCGCCGTGCTGGCTCACCCATCATCACCAGGGCTCCTCCAGCCGCTGCACATCACCCCGATCGAGGAGCGCCGCAGCCAGCTGCCGCACCGAACGGCCGGAAACCGGATCGATCCACGCCGCGGCAATCTCCGCCAGCGGCAGCAACACAAAGCCCCGCTCCGCCATGCGCGGATGGGGAATCTGCAGGCGCTCGCTGCGAAGGAGGAGCTGGCCGTAGAAGATGAGGTCGAGATCGAGGCTGCGGGGGCCCCAGCGCTCGGCCCGGACACGCCCGAAGCGCTGTTCAGTCGCCAGCAGAAGATCGAGCAGGGCCTCCGGCGCCAGGCCCACCTCCAGCAAGGCACAGCCGTTGAGATAGTCGGGCTGCACGGGTCCGATCGGAGCGCTGCGATACCAGCTGGAGCGCGCCAGCAGACGGACATCGGGGGCCTGGTCCAGGGCATCCAGTGCCCCCTCGAGGGTGGTGCGGCTATCGCCGAGGTTGCTGCCGAGGGCGATGGCCGCCTGCTGGAGCGATGGCGGGGCTGACAGCATGGCGAAGCCGAAGGGTCAGGAGCAGGCGCTCCTGGAGCGGGTCATGGCGATGGCGATGCGGCCCTGGAAGCGAGCAATCGGCGGAGACACCTTCACCAGACGAGAACGCACCGTCCGCACCGGTTCAAAGGCGAGCACCGCCTCGATGATCACCGAGTTGAGTCGTTCAATGGTTTTGAAGCGGGAGGTCTCCAGCAAGGTGGTGACCCGCTCGACCACATCGGCGTAGTTGAGGGTGTGCTCCAGCTGGTCATCGGCGCCGGTGAGCGCAAGATTCATCCAGATGGTGAGGTCCAGCTCGAACCATTGGCCGAGGACCCGTTCTTCCGGAAAGTATCCGGTGTAGCCATAGCACCGGATCCCCGTGATCTCGATCGCATCCAGAGGAGCGCCTTGGCTGTCCATCATCGGGATCGAATCCATGAAGGTGCTGGAGTCCCAGTCGGTGCTGGATGTGAAAGATCATGGGTGAAACCGTCCCCATGGCGCACGGCCAGGGACAGAGGCTCCTTGGGTCGGGCTCTGGAGCCCTGGCACGGCCCTGGTGATCAGCCCTGATCGTATGGGCCTGATGATTGGCGTCTGAAATCCAACCGGCCTTGACGGAGCGTACTGGCAGGGCGCGGCACGGGGCCGATGGCGGGGACTGGAGAAGGTGAATGGCGAAGGGAGCCTGATGACCACGGGCCACCACCTGTTGACTCTCGCCCCGGCGGCGCGATCCCTGCCAGCGCCGACAGCCTGAGACCATCAGCTGCGGCTGGTCTCAGGACAATCAAGGCAAGCAGGCCGAGACAGGCGGGCTGAAACCAGCAGACCGAAGCCGTGCCGACGGTGATGATGTGGTGGGCAATCGGGCCTGGAAACGGGATCCAGGGTCCGCACGCCTGGGCCAGTCGGTACGAGGGCCAACAGCTCACCTCCTGCCCCTTGGCTATGGCCGATCCCTGGCAGCTGAGGGACCCAGGAGGGCTCAACCAGGTTGAGAACCAAGCGGCTGCGGCCCTCCCCCATGGCTGCCGATGTCAGTTGTGACCAAGAGGCCCCCTCGCCTGAGCGGAGCAGCGCAGCCGGCGCAGCTCAGCTCAGGCGACTGGCGGACGACTGGCTGGCCAGCAGACTCGGCGCCGTCACGGTGGGAGCATCATCCTGGTCGGGCAGGGTGTCGAGGCTGAAGCGATAGCCCTGCTGGCGCATCGTCTCGATGCCACCACCATCGCCGAGACCGGCCTGCTCCAGCTTGCGGCGCAGGGTGAGCACCTGGGTATCGACCGAACGGGGGCCGCCACTGAAGGGAGGCCAGGCCATGCGCAGCAATTCCTGGCGTGTGCGCACAACGCCCGGCGGCATCAACAGGGCGCAGAGCAGGGCGAACTCCCGGGGGCTGAGCTCCACCGGCTGATCGCGCAGAGTGACCTGGCGCAGCAACAGATGCACCTCCAGGGGGCCGACGCAGACCCGTTCCTGCAGGCCACTGCCACTGCGCCGCAGCAGGGTGCGACAACGGGCCGCCAGCTCTTCCAGCCCGAAGGGTTTGCGCAGCACGTCGTCGGCACCGGCATCGAGCAGAGCCACCACCGGTTCCGAGCCGGAACGAGCCGTGAGCACCATCACCGCGCAGTGAAGTTGACCGGCCAGGCGCAGGGCGGAGGTCTCCTCCAGCAGTTCGGCACTCACCAGCAGATCGGGGGACTGGTCATGGCAGATGTCCAGGGCTTCCCGGGCCGTGGCCACCGCCGCCGCCAGATGGCCGTCCTGGCGGAGCCGCTGAGCCAGCACGGTGCGCAGGGTGGCGTGGGGATCAACCACCAACACACGCTTGGGATGACCTGCGGGTTCGCTCACCGACTGCTGCACCATCCGGAAAGCCTCAACGTCAGGGATGAGGGCTTGGTATCAGAGGGATTTGTCAAATTGCCAACTTCCCCCAACACGGCGCCACAAGCATCGATACAACCCAACTTAACGGTGCTTTCGCCACATAGCGCGTATCAGCCGCTGCCTTTGACCCACTTCACCTTGGATTGCTGACCCGGCGGGGATCAAGGGGATCAGGTCGGTGGCGTTGAAAGGGGCGGGCATCCGACCAGCCCGGCCTGCGGCCAGAACGCTCGACCGGCAGCTCCAAGGGACAGAATGGGCCAACGGGCTGGAGGCCCATGACATCCCTGCAACACCCCGACGCCATTCGCCACTTCCAGTCGCTCTGCGACGCCTGCCAGGAGTTGGCCCATCGCCACCATGGCCCCGGCGAGCTGAGGCTCTATGCCGATGGCTATCTGCATGCCCTGAGGCGCACCGCCGTGCTCGATCCGATCTCGCAGCGGCGCCTGGAGGAACTGATCGATCGCTGGATCATGGATCCTTCCGCCTTCATCGGCGCCGATGGCGATCGGCGCACCCTGCATGAAAGCGGACGCCTGTAGGGCCGAGCCCCTGGCTCAGGAGGCCAGGGCGATCTCCAGCTTTTCGCGCAGCTCACCGTTGTTGTACATCTCGATCAGGATGTCGGAGCCGCCGAGGAATTCCCCCTTCACGTAAACCTGGGGGATCGTCGGCCAGTCGGAGAATTCCTTGATGCCCTGACGGACCTCCGGATCGGAGAGCACGTCGAAGGTTTCAAACGACACCCCCAGCGCATGCAGGATCTGCACGACGTTGTTGGAGAAGCCGCACTGGGGCATCAATTTGGTGCCCTTCATGAACACCAGCACGGGGCTGCTGCTGACCAGGGTTTCGATGCGTTGCTGGGTGGTCGGATCCATGGATGGAATCAGGGGGTGGAGGTCTGCACGGCCAGGGCATGGATCGCCTCGGTGGCCAGTTCACTGCTCAGGGCGCCGTAGACCAGCTGGTGCTGGCGAACCCTGGTGAGGCCAGCGAAGGCGGCTGACACCACCTTCACCTGGAGATGGTCCCCACCGCCGGTGAGATCCTCGACCTCGACGGCGGCATCGGGCAGGGCGCGACGGATGGCATCCCTGACCTGATCCGGTTGAACCATGACGCAGCTGGAAGAACGGAGGGGAAGCCGGAATCTAGTTGCCGGCAGCCGCACCGGCGGCATACGGAGTGGTGACGAAGCCGATCTCCACCAGCTGTTGATAGGCCTTACGGCCCTGGGCTGAGGCCGGCGTGGTGGCGGTCAACACCTCCACCAGCAGGGGCACGGCCACCTCCGGCTGGCCCTGACGGCGGACCAGGGCCGCGAGACGCATGTTCGCCTCAGCCAGCAGCTCGATCGACTGGCGACCCTTGTCGTCCATCTCGCGGGGGATACGGGCATCGAGACCGCGGAAAGCTCCGGCGATCGTGCGGTAGAAGCCAGCGAGGGCTCGGCTGGCCACGCGGGCGTTGTCGTAGAGGCGACGGGCCTCCGCCAGGTTGCCGGCGGCGACGGCGGCATCACCGCGGGCCAGCAACTGGCGCACGGCCGCCACATCAAAGGCTGTGCCGGCGGCCGATGCCGGTGCGGCGACCTCACTCTGGGCCAGGGCCGGGGGGACCGTGAAGGGCGACATCAGAGCCAGCAGACCGAGGCTCAGCCCCAGCGCCCGACCATGAAAACGATGAGAAGCCCTGGGGCCTGAGGCGTTGCGGAAATCGGGCCTGGTCACAGTGACGCCGAAGGGGAGGGCCGAACTCTACGGGCGATCGTCGGGGCGACCGACGGCGCTGCGGGCCGCTTGCTCGGCCGACTGCATCGCCTCGCTGAGGTCCTGGGTGAAAAGGCGGGCGGCATCCCGCCCCTGGCCACGCGCCAACAGGGGGGGGCCAAAGCAGACAGCGGCGCCATCGCCCGGACGCGGACGGGCATGGCCGTAGGCGATGCCCACCGGCACCACCGGCACGGTCACACCCTGGGTCGCCGCCATCTGGGCCAGGCGAGCCAGCCCCTGCTGCAGTTGGATCGGATCGCCATTGCGGCGAATGTTGCCTTCCGGAAACACCACCAGCTGCTGCCCCTTGCCCAGCAGATCGATCGCGTAGCGAAGGCTCGACAAGGTCGGCCGCCCCTGATCAACGGGGAAGCAGCCGAGGCGATGCAGAAACCAGCCCTGCAGGCCCTTCATCTCATCGATGGTGACCATGAAGCGGCAATCGCGGCCCGTGGCGCGGCGACCGGCGGCATGGGGCAGCAGCAACGCATCCCAGCGGGCCCGATGGGTGGGGGCCAGCAACACGGCGCCGTCCCTGGGCAGATGCTGTCGATCGAGCACCCGCACGCGGTCGAAATAACCGGGCAGAGCCAGATCCTGGGTGACGAGGGTCGCCAGAGGTGCCAGCCAGGGGCTGATGCCGCTGCCCAGCTCCCGCTCCCGTGCAAGGGCGAGATCGCTGATCGGCGTGGTCTGGCTCCTGCGTGCCGCCAACACGACTGCATCCTCGGAATCTGCTCGTAGAACCTAGGGGCTGCAACCGACCTGACCCCAGCTGGAACGGGCAGTTGCACCTTCGGCCGATACGGTTGCCTCAGACCTTCTGTTGCCGCGCAACCTGCCGCGGCCGCGTCCATGGCCAGTCTCGGCGTCAACATCGATCACATCGCCAACGTGCGTCAGGCGCGGCGAAGCGTGGAACCGGATCCGGTCAGCTATGCCCTGCTGGCGGAACTGGGCGGCGCCGACGGCATCACCGTGCACCTGCGCGAAGACCGGCGTCACATCCAGGACCGGGACGTGGAGCTGCTGCGCGCCACCGTGCGCTCCCGGCTCAATCTCGAGATGGCCGCCACCGCTGAGATGGAGGCGATCGCCCTGCGGCTGCGGCCGGACATGGTCACCCTGGTGCCGGAAAAGCGCCAGGAGGTGACCACCGAGGGGGGCCTCGACGTGGCCTCCCAGACGGGTGTCCTGGCGGAGCTGGTCGGCCGATTGCAGGCGGCGGGCATCGGCGTCAGCCTGTTCGTCGATGCCGATCCCAGTCAGCTGGATGCCTGCTGCGCCACCGGCAGCCGCTGGGTGGAACTGCATACCGGCCGCTACGCCGAAGCGAGTTGGTCGCTGCAACCACAGGAGCTGGCGCGGCTGATCGAGGGCAGCGCCATCGCCCGCTCCCTCGGCCTGCGGGTGAATGCCGGCCATGGCCTCACCTATCAGAACGTCGAGGCGATTGCCGCGATCGAGGGCATGGAGGAACTGAACATCGGCCACACGATCGTGGCCCGGGCCCTGGCGGTGGGCCTGGAAGTGGCCGTGCGGCAGATGAAGGCGCTGGTTCAGAATCCCCGCCGCGACCCCCTGTTCGGCCAGCGCCCATGAGCACGTACCACTTCATTGCGGCCAGTGAGGCGTTTCTCTGCGAGGAGGAACCGCTGGAGGAGGTGCTGCGCGAGCGCGTTCGCAACTACGGCGAACAGCAGCGGCCGATCGATTTCTGGCTGGTGCGCCGGCCGGCCTTCCTCGAGGCCCCCGAACTCCGTGACCTGGCCCGGCAGGTGCCACGACCAGCAGCGGCCGTGGTCTCCAGTGATGAAAAGTTCGTCACCTTTCTGAAGCTGCGCCTGGAGTTCGTCGCCCGCGGCAGCTTCGAATCCCCCTCCGCCACCATCCCCTCCGCCCAGGCCAGCCTGGAGTGAGGCCCCATGGGATCCAGCCCAGGCCGGCAGGAGCACTGAACTGACAGCGGCGGCCTGCATTTGGTCGTCTGCACTTGGTGGTCTGGGATCCAGCGGCCGGACGCCCCGGACTGGATCCAGCCGTTCAGAACAGGCCCAGAAAGCGCTTGCGGGCTGGTTCGGCGGCGCCTGAATCGCCCGTCGAGGTGTTGGCCGCACCGGCTTCGAGCCCCCGGGGGGCCTGCCTGGCGTCCTGCTGATAGCGGGGCTTGTTATCGCCGATCGTCAGCAGGGCCTCCTTGTTCTTCCACCAGATCCAGTCGCGGATCGGCGGGGTGTTCTGCAGATCGGCGCGACTCAGGCCCAGACCCAGCTTGGCGGACGCCTCCTGCAGCACATCCAGCATCGCCTCGCCATCAGCACAGCGAGCCAGAGCCTCATTGGTGCGCTTGGCACCGTTGAGGGCCTTGAGCAGCAGGTTGACCCGCTGCATCACCGGCAGGGTTTTCGGATCGACTCCCTCCATCACCCCATCTGCGGGTGTCGGCACCGTATCAGCGCTGACCGTCGTTGGGCAGCTCCCCGCCCACGGTGGAATCGTCCAGTGCCAGGCCCCCGGTTGCACGGATCGCCTTGAGCCGGATCGCCTTGAGCCGGATCGCCAGGAATGAATCCCGATCGATGGATCAACCCAGCCGGGATCTCCGCCCTGACCAGGGCCGCAGCACCGGGAGGCGCCCAGGATCCACGTCAACGATCAGCGTCTCTGATCGGGCCCCGCTGACCGGGGGGCTGACAGATCACCCCACGGCGGGCAAGACTGGATTTAACGCATCCTTTTGATGACGCCCCCCCAACAATCTGCGGAGCACCCGGTATCGCACTGGGTCATCGGGGATGTCCATGGCTGCGCTGATGCTCTTGAAGCTCTGATCGAGAGGCTTCCCCGCCACGATCGCCTCGTGTTCTGCGGCGATGTGATCAACCGCGGCCCCCGCATTGAAGCGGCCATGGCTCTGGCCTGGCAACTGGTCGAGAGTGGCCGGGCCGTCTGGCTGATGGGGAACCACGAGCGCACCCTGGTGGAGCAGTTGCGTGCCGGTGACTGGCGGGCGCAGCAGTCGCTGGCGGGCTGCGACACCTACCGCCAGCTGGGCGACCTGGGCTGTCGCCTCTGGCTGGACCGGCTGGAGCACCTGCCGATGGCCTACTGGGGCCGGGGCTGGGTCGCCACCCATGCCGGCTTTGACCCGCTCAGCTGGAGGCCCGACCCGACGGTGCGCATGGCCTTCTGGCAGACCTACGACGGCCGCTTCGGCGACGTCATCGTCGGCCACACCCCCGGTCCAGCCGTGCGCCATGTGGGCCTGGACCGCCAGATCGTGCTGATCGACACCGGCGCCTGCTACGGCGGCCAGCTCACCGCCTATTGCCCGGAAACCGGCGCCACTGTCCAGGTGGACGGCGGAACCAGCGGCCGCCAGTTGCACCCTGCCCTCCACACGCCCTGGGCGGGCACCGCCTGTCAGAGCCTGGCCTGAAGGGAGACAGGCCGATCGGAGATCCGGTTGTCGGAGCTGCTTCTGCCCGAAACACGCCTGTCCCAGCCGCCCCTGCCCCTGCCCTGATTTTCTTTTTGCGCTGATCCCCACTCCACGCTGAACGGCCATGCCGTGCTGACCGTCTTCCGCAGCAACCGGGCAGAGCTGCTGGCCCAGATCCTGGCCGCCCAGCTCAGCCTCAACCCCCCCGACCCGCTGGAAACCGTCCAGGTGGTGGTCAACACCTGGCCCACCAGCCGCTGGCTCGGCGAGCAACTGGCCAGCCACCTGGGCGGCATTGCCGCCAACCTGCGCTACCCCTTTCCAGGGGCGCGGCTGCGTGAGCTGGTGGAGGTGGTGCTTCAGCAGAGCCCGGGCGCCGCAGGCGACCTGGTTGCAGACCGAGGCGGTGTCAGAGGCGCAGACCACGAGGCCCACAACGACAAGGGCACAGAGCAAAGCGCCAAGGGCGCCGGCGAATCTGGGGGCGGCTCGCCAGCGCCGCCGCTCATCGATCCCTGGCGGGCGAACGTGCTGGTCTGGCCGCTGCTGGAGGAGCTGCCTGCGGTGGCGGCCGGACCCAGCGGCGCCCCGTTGCGGCCCTGGCTGGACCGCTTTGCCGCTCAGGAGCGGCTGGAACGGGACGCCTGGCAGCTGGGCCGCGCCATCGCCGATGCCTTCGACGATTACGGCCTCTACCGCCCCGCCATGGTGCGGGCCTGGGCCCAAGGGAAAGCCCTCGATGACAGCGGCCTGCCGCTGCCTCCCTCCCAACAGTGGCAGGCGGTGCTGTACCAGGCCCTGGCCGAGCGCCTGGGCTGTGATCCCTTCGGCGTCCGGGTGGAGGCGGCGATCACGCGGCTGGGGCAGCGGCAGCGGCTGCCCCAGCTGGCCGACCAGCGGCTGCGGCTGTTCGGCCTCAGCAGCATGGCGCCGGTTCAGGTGCGCCTGCTGCAGGCCCTCAGCGGCCTGATCCCGGTGGAGCTCTACCTGCTCACCCCCTGCCCCGAGCTCTGGCAGCGCTGCGCCGATCGGCGCCGCCAACTGAGCGACAGCCTCGCCCTGGCCGAACCCTTCGGCATGGACTGGATGCTGCAGGCCCCGGGGCTGGAGGCCCGCTTCGGTCGCCTGGGGGGGGAGTTTCAACAGCTGCTCGAGGGCACCGGCGAGGCCCAGCTGGGCCGCTGGGAGGCCGGAGATCTATTTGTCGCTCCAGCCAGCGTGGTGGAGCAGACACCAGCCGCAGGCTCAGCCCCACCGGCAGCGCCGCCACCCCTGCTGCACCAGCTCCAGGCCCAGCTGTTCGACCCCGCCGTGGTGCCGAGCCTGCGCCGCGCCGCCGGCGACTGCTCCCTGGAATTCCACCCCTGCCCCGGGCCGTTGCGCCAGGTGCAGATCGTGCGCGATCGCCTGCTGCAGCTGCTGGCCGCCGACGCCAGCCTGCAGCCCCGGGACATCCTGGTGATGACCCCCCAGGTGGATCACTTCGCCCCCCTGATCACCGCCGTGTTCGGCGACACGGGCGCGACCGGCGTCGATCTGCCCTGGCGCCTCACCGACCGTAGCCAGCAGAGCAGCGCCGGCATCGGTCGGGCCCTGTTGCAACTTCTGCGCCTGGCCGGTGGCCGCCTCAGCGCCTCCGAACTGGAAAGCCTGCTGAGCTGCGGGCCGCTGCAGCAGCACTTCGAGCTCAGCGCCCAGGAGACAGCCCAGCTCACCACGACGTTGCAGCACTGCGGCTTCCGCTGGGGTCTCGATGGCCGCGATCGCGGCGGCGATCCCAGCCACAGCCTGCGCTGGAGCCTCGATCGCCTGCTGCTGGGGCTGGTGCTCCCGGCAACCCCCGGCCTGGCGCCAGCCCGGACCGCCCCCGCCGCCAGTGGTGCCTCCCTGGACCTCAGCGGCCGCTGGCTGCGGCTGCTCGATCGCCTGCAGCACTGGCTGAGCGTGCTGCGCCAGGGGGCCTCGGTGGCGGGCTGGGCCGAGCTGCTGGTGGAGCTGCTGGCCGACCTGTTCGGCGATGGTGGCGAGGCGGCCTGGGAGCTGCCGCCGCTGCTGGCCGCCATCGACAGCTGGCGGCAGGCGGCGGAAGTCTGTGCACTCAGCCTCGATGCCCAGGTGGTGGCCGACGGGCTCGATGAAGGCCTGAGCGTCGACAGCGGTCGCTTCGGCCATCGCAGTGGCGCCCTGACGATCAGCGCCCTCGAACCGATGCGGGCGATTCCCCACCGGGTGATCGTGCTGATGGGCCTCGATGCCGGCCCGTTTCCCCGGCAGAGCAGCCGCTCCGGCTTCCACCTGATGGAATCCCGCCGGCGGCTGGGCGATCCCGATCCCGCCGACCAGGATCGCTACGCCCTGATGGAGGCCCTGCTGTCGGCCCGCGATCACCTGCTGATCAGCTGGAGCTGCCGGGACGATCGCAGCGGCGAGCCGCTCGAACCGGCCTCGCCGGTGCGCCAGTGGATGCAATGGCTCGATGGGGAACTCGAGGGCGGCGGCGCTGCTCTGGTGGCCATCCATGCCCCCAGCCCGCTGGAACGCAGCAATTTCCTGGCCAGCCCGGAACGCCCCGCCGCCAGCTGTGATCGCCGTCTGCTGGCGGCCCGCAACCTGCTCGAAAGCGCCCCGCCGCCGCCAGCCGCTGCCCTGCTGCAGGGCCCGATGCCCGAGGCCCTAGAGCCTGCTGCGCCCGCCAGCGCCCTGAACGACCTGGTCGCCTGGCTGAAGGCGCCGCAGAAACACTGGCTGGCCGCCATGGGACTGCGGCCGGGGGAATGGCAGGAGCGGATCGAGGATCTCGATCCCCTGGCCCTGGAAGAGCGCCAGCGGGCGGCGCTGCTGCGTGACCTGCTGGCGGAGCTGGAGGCCAACCCGAAAGCTGCACCCGGGGAGGGGCCAGGCGCGGCCGCCGACTGGCTGCAGCACTACCGGGGCCAGGGGCGACTGCCGGCCCTGGCGGGGGGCGAGCTCGAGGCCGAGGCTCTGCAGCAGCGCTGGTCGAGCCTGCGCAGCTGCCTGGAGTCCCTGGGGCCTCGCCACCAGGAACCGCTGGTCTGGCAGGCCTGGCAGGGGGCACCCCGCTGGCAGGGGGACTCAATTGTGCTGGTGCAGACGGCCAGGATCAGGCCGGCCCAGCGGCTGGAGCTGTGGCTGCAGCTGCTGCTCGCCGTCGCGGCCGACCCCGCCAGCGGCCGCCAACCGCTTCAGGGAGTGGTGATCGCCCGCGACGACAAGCGCAAAGACCTATTCAGCCCCCAGTACCGGCTCAAACCACCACCCCTGGCGCAGGCCCGGGCCGAACTGGAGCGGCTGGCGGCCCTGCAACAGCACTGGCGTGAGCGCTGCTGGCCGGTGCCACCGCTGAGCGGCTGGGCCTGGGTGTCGGCTGAAGCCAGGCGGACCGGCTCGGGCTTCGAGGCCGCCCAGCGCCTCTGGGAAGGGGGTGCGAACCAGTGGGCCGAGCGGCAGCAGGAGGAGATGGCGGTCTGCTTCGGCGCCACTCTGGAGGCGAGCGAGCTGATCGATGCCCAGTTCGAGGCGAGGGCGCAGGAACTCTGGGAGCCTGTGCTGAAGGCCCAGTTGTGAAGGTGCACTTGTGACGGCCCCGTTGTGATGGCGACCTTCGAGGCCAACACCTTTCCCCTCGACCCCGGCGTGCGCCTGCTGGAGGCCAGCGCCGGCACGGGCAAGACCTTCGCCCTGGCCCACCTGGTGCTGCGGCTGATCGCCGAGCAGCAGCTGGAATTGCGGCGCCTGCTGGTGGTCACCTTCACCGAGGC
>CALPMR020000042.1 GCA_943324725.2 Bordetella parapertussis
CTCAGGCTGCCGAGCCCCTCGGCGAAGGTGACACGATCCAGCTGGTCGCGGCGATCAATACTGGCGACGCGCCGATCGGCGGCGATGAAGAACTCGGCATCGGCCAGCCTGGCCCGCAGCACCCGTTCATTGCCCCGCCGGATCGTGGCCGCCGCCGCCGGCAATCCATTGCCGATGCAGAAGAACCGCGGCAGCAGGCTGCTGTGGGCCTCGAGGGCCAAAGGATCGCTGCCGGTGGCTGGCCGGAGCAGCGGCACGTAGCGCTGGTGCGAGCGCATCACGGTGCTGAGTACCTCCGGCGGCAACTGCAGGAAGCGCTCCTCGATCGTGCCTTCGATCAATTGTGGCGATTCGACAAGATCAATCAGTTCTGCAAACAGTGGCTCCGGGAGATCGATCCTGGCCTCCAGCTCGGCAGCGCGCATCTCCAGCTGCTCGCGAATCCAACGGCCCCGCGCCTCGCGATCCACCTGGACATCAGCTGCAGCCAGCTGGCTCCCATAGCTGGCCGCATCGGTGATGGTGAGCGATTCGGCCCGCAGGCGATGGCCGCGACTGAGCCGCCCACTGCGCAGGGGCGGATCACATTCCGGCAGTTCCACCGGCACCAGCTCACCGTCGAGCAGGGCCACAAGCCAGCGAATCGGACGGCTGAAACGGGCTTCGCCTTCGCCCCAGCGCATGAAGCGACGGCCCTGCAGGCCGGCGATCCAGTGGGGCACCAGCTCGGCCAGCACGGCGATCGTGGCGCGTCCCGGTTCGAGGGTGCAGGCGTACACAAACGGCCCCTTTTCGGTGTCGCGCACCTCCAGCTGGCTGGCCTCGACGCCACAGCGCCTGGCGAAACCGATGGCGGCCGGCGTCGGCTGGCCGTCCTTGAAAGCCTGCTGGGCTGGGGGACCCTTGCGATCCTCAGCCAGATCCCGCTGTTGTAGCTCCAGACCCGCCACGCTCACCACCAGGCGCCGGGGGGTGCTGGTGAGCCACAACGCTGTGCAGTCGAGCCGGCTGGCCTCGAGAGCTGCCGTCACGGCCTGCTTGAGCTGGGGCAGAGCCAGGCGGGCAAAATCGGCCGGCAGCTCCTCGGTGCCGATTTCCAGCAGGAACGTGGCCATGGATCTGGGCAGGAACAGCGCGACTGTATGAAACGGCCGCCATCCGCTGGAATCCCGCAGCTACTCCGTCAGTTCGATGCGGCCCTGGAGTCATTCGCTAGTTTCGGATCGATTCCGAATGCCGCCGAAACGATGCCCCCGACGCCGGTAGCCGATAACCCGTCCACCGGATCGGCGCCGACCAAGTTCGAGGCCCTGAAAGCCGCCAGTGGTCACCTGAAGGAACCTCTGCTCAGCGAACTCGACAACGAGAACCACAACTTCTCGGAACCGGCTGTCCAGATCCTCAAGTTCCATGGCAGTTATCAACAGGACAACCGCGACAACCGCCGCAAGGGATGCGAGAAGGATTGGCAGATGATGTTGCGGCTGCGCAGCCCCGGCGGCCGCATCCCCCCCGCCCTCTATCTCGCCCTCGACGACCTCGCCGAGCGCCTCGGCAGCGGCAGCCTCAGGGTCACCACCCGGCAGGCCTTCCAGATGCATGGCATCGCCAAGGCCGATCTGCGCGAGGTGATCGGCACGATCGTCCGCTCGCTGGGTTCGACGCTTTCGGCCTGCGGTGACATCAATCGCAATGTGATGGCCCCGGCGACCCCGCTCCAGAGCGGTGGTTACCCCGCTGCCCGGCAGCTGGCCGATGACATCGCCGACCTGCTGACGCCCCAGGCGGCGGAGGGGTCCTATCTCGATCTCTGGGTCGATGGTGACCTCAGCTACCGCATCAAACCCCGTGCCGCCGTGCGCAAGGTGAAGGCACGCCAGGCCGAAGGGCAGATCTTCAGTGGCGATACCGCCGAACCCCTTTACGGCGCCACCTACCTGCCGCGCAAGTTCAAGATCGCCGTCACCGTTCCGGGCGACAACTCGGTGGATCTGCTCACCCAGGACATCGGCCTGGTGCTGTTCAGCGACGCCTCCGGCCGCCCCCTGGGCTGCAATGTCTATGTGGGCGGTGGCATGGGCCGCACCCACAACAAGGACGAGACCTTTGCCCGAACCGCCGATCCGCTCGGCTGGGTGGCGATCGATCACGTGCTCGATCTGGTGCAGGCGATCGCCGCTCTGCAGCGGGACCATGGCGACCGGCAGCAGCGGCGCCATGCCCGGATGAAATATCTGATTCAGGACCGGGGCGTGGTCTGGTTCCGGCAGGAGCTGGAGCGTTACTTCTCCCATCCGATCAGGCGGATGCGGCAGGAGCCCAAGGCCAGACTGCTCGATTACCTTGGCTGGAACCGCCAGGGCGATGGTCTCTGGTTCGTCGGCCTGCCCCTGAGCTGCGGCCGCCTTGAGGGCGAAACCAAGGCCGGGCTGCGACAGCTGGTGGCCACCTACCAGCTGGAGGTCCGCCTCACCCCGAACCAGGACCTGCTGCTCTGCAACATCGGCAGCAACCAGCGACAGGGCATCCGTGAGGCCCTGGATCGGCTCGGTTTCCAGGCACCCGAGGCGCCGGCGCCCCTGGCGCGCCATGCGATCGCCTGCCCGGCCCTGCCCACCTGCGGCCTGGCGATCACCGAATCGGAGCGCATCCTGCCCCAGGTGCTGGAGCGGATGGAGGTGCTGCTGGCGTCGTTGCAGATCGAGAAGCCGATCCTGATCCGCATGACCGGTTGCCCCAATGGCTGCGCCCGTCCCTACATGGCCGAGATCGGCCTGGTGGGCAGCGCCGTCGAGAGCTACCAGCTCTGGCTGGGCGGCACCCCTGGACTGACCCAGCTGGCCCGGCCCTTCCTCGAGAAGCTGCCCCTGGTTGAGCTGGAGAGCACGCTGACGCCGCTGCTGAGCAGCTGGAAGCAGGAAGCGGGGCCCCGCACCAGCCTGGGCGACTGGATCAACAAAGTGGGGGATGATCGGGTCAAGGAGCTGTTGGCCTGCCCATGAGCTGCACCGCGCGACGCCGACTGCCGCTGGAGCGGGCCCTGGCCGGCATGGGCTCGGTGCTTGGGGCAGGGGCAGCCAACCTGACCCTGCAGGCGCCCGCGCCCGCGGCCACCATGGTGCCGCCGCCGCCACCGCGGCAGGTGCTCTACGACCCGGATCCGGCTGTCTGCAAACCCGTATCCCTGCAGAGCAGCTTCCAGCAACAGCTGCTGCCCTGGGTTGACCAACCCGCCGCCGTGCAGGCCCGCTTGCGCCAGGTGCAGCTGGAGATGCTTCACGCCACCCTGCAGCGCTGCGTCAACAAGGGGCTGCTGAGCCCTCAAGCGGCCAGCAGTCTCGAAAAGAGCCTGGGGCAGGGCGGCCCTGCACCGATTCAGCCCTCAGGCGCCCGGCCATAAATCGCCCTGGCGCTGCCGCTCCGCCAGGCCCAGAGCTGATCGCCATGGCTGAAATGCCACCATTCGTTCGGGTGCTGGGTAAATCCGGCTCGCTCCATCACCTGGCGCAACAGCTGGCGGCGTCCATGCCAGAGGCCCGCCTCGCCGCCCGGATCAAGGCGTGCGGCGGCGGCGTGATGGTCAGGTTCGGAGATCGAGCCGATCGCATCGATGTCTCCCCCCATGGCCAGCAAGTGCCCGCTGACCTCGGCCAGGGTGAGATCAACGGCGGCGCCGGTGCTGTGGGGAGGTGGGGTGGCCGGATCGGCACTGGGAGGAGCCCAGAAGCGGCCCACTTCCGCCACCACCTCGGTTCGCAGGGGGCTGGGCTGATCGGCATCGATGCCGCGCTTGCGGCATTCACTGGCAATGGCGTGATCCACCATGTATTGCTGCACCGCCAGCGGCCGCCAGGCATCGAAAATCGCCAGCCGCCATTGCGGCCGCTCTCGGTGCAGCAGCGCTTCGGCCCTGAGCAGACGCTCGACCACCCCCCGGCGCAGCCGAAAGGGAGATCCGAGCTGGCCATAGGGAGCGCCGAGGGCCTGATAGGGATGGGGTTCGAGGCGCCACAGCGGCGCTGGCAGCTCCGTCAGCGGCTCGCCGTTGTCATCGATGGCGATCGGGCTCCAGGGGCGCATGCTTCAGTTCAGGCGGGCGGCATCGACCAGGCGGCGGCGCTGAGCCTCCAGGGCCTGGGCCAGCAGGGGATGGCGGTTCAGCTCCGGATCATCCTCCAGCAGCTTGCGCGCCACATCGCGGGCCAGCTCCAGCATGTCGCCATCGTCACTGAGACTGGCCAGGGCCAGATCCGGCAGGCCCGACTGGCGGGTGCCCAGCACCTGGCCCGGCCCCCGCAGGCGCAGATCCATTTCGGCGATCTCGAAGCCGTCATTGCTGCGCACCAGCACCTCCAGCCGCTGCCGGGCCATGGCATTGCGGCCGTCGTTGATCAGCAGGCAGTGGGAGGCCGCCGCCCCGCGGCCGACCCGGCCACGCAGCTGGTGCAGCTGGGCCAGACCGAAGCGGTCGGCGTGGTCGATCACCATGACGCTGGCCGCCGGCACGTCCACGCCCACCTCCACCACGGTGGTGGAGACGAGCACCTGGCAGGCGCCATCGGCAAAGGCGGCAATGGCGCGCTGCTTGTCCTCGCTGTTGAGCCGCCCGTGCAGCAGACCCACCTGCAGGTCGGGGAACACCGCCTCGGCCAGATGCTGATGCACCTCCACCGCCGAGCGCAGATCCAGCTTCTCCGATTCCTCCACCAGCGGCAGCACCACATAGGCGCGCTGCCCCAGGGCCACCTGCTCCCGAATCAGCGCCCAGGCCTGATCCCGATCGCCGCCGCGCAGCAAGCTGGTGCGGATCGGCGTGCGCCCGGGCGGCAGTTCGTCGATCTGGCTGACGTCGAGATCACCGTGCACCGCCAGGGCCAGGGTGCGGGGAATCGGTGTGGCGGTCATCGTCAGCAGATGGGGCTGGAGCCCCTTGGCCAGCAGGCGGTTGCGCTGGCGCACCCCGAAGCGATGCTGCTCATCGACCACCACCAGGCCGAGCCGGTCGAACTGGACCGGATCCTCCAGCAGCGCATGGGTACCCACCAACAGCTGCAGCTGGCCATTGGCGAGATCCTGCAGCATCTGGCGCCGGCGGCGGGTCGGGGTTGAACCCGTCAGCAGCTCGACCGTGACCTGCAACGGATTGAGCCACTCCACCAATTTGCGGTAGTGCTGTTCGGCCAGCACTTCGGTGGGCGCCATCAGGGCGCCCTGGCAGCCGGCTTCGATCGCGGCGAGCAGCGAGGCGAGTGCCACCACGGTTTTGCCGCTGCCCACATCTCCCTGCACCAGGCGCGCCATCGGCTGGGGCCTGGCCATGTCAACGCGGATCTCCGCCAGCACCCGCTGCTGGGCTCCGGTGAGTCTGAACGGCAGCAACTCCAGGAAGCGGGCCACCAGATCCACCTGCCCCGGCAGCAGCTGCAGTGGTGGCGCCTGGCGGCGGCGCAGGCGCTCCCGCCGCTGGCCCAGGGCCAGCTGCAGCAGCAGGAATTCATCGAAGACCAGCCGCTGGCGACTGGCCTGCAGTTGGTCGCGGTCCCGCGGTTGATGAATCTGCTGGAGGGCGGTGAAGCGGCAGGAGAAGGCCAGTTCCTGCCGCAACGCCACAGGCAACGGATCCGGCCAATGGCTGACCAGGGGCAACAAATTGGCGATGGCCCGCCGCAGCCGATCGGCGCTGAGCCCTTCGGTCAGCGCATAGACGGGCACCAGCCGGCCGATCTGCTCGGAGCGCACTTCGGCGCCGGGGGAATCGAGCACCTCGATCAGCGGATCGTTGAAACTGGGGCCATAGGGGGACTCCCGCACCAGACCACTGACGGCGACCGTGGCCCCCGGCGGGTACAAGCGCTGTTGGGCCTTGAGCCAGCCGGGGCTGGAGAAGCGCTTACCGGCAAAAAAGCGCGACACCCGCAGGCGACCGGTGACGTCCTGGAGCTGCAGCTCCAGGATCGCCAGGTTGGGGTTGCGGGGACTGGCGAAGGCGTGACTGCTGCGCACGGTCGCCACGATCGTGGCGCTGCGGCCGCTCTCCAGGCCGGCGATGCGCACCAGGTGGGCGTAATCGAGATAGTCGCGGGGGTAGTGGTGTAACAGATCGCTGACCACCAGCAGCCCCAGCCCCGCCAGCAGGGAGGCGAGCTTGGGGCCGATGCCAGGGATCTCCACCAGGGCATGATCCGGCTCCAGCTGCCGCCCGCCGCCGAGGCTGGGGCCAGGGGCAGGCCCCACCCTCAAGCGCGGCGGTGCCACCGGCAGCTCCGGCAGCTGGCTGCGGCGCAGCTCATGCAGCTTCTGCCGCAGCTGGGCCACCAGCTGGCGGCGCCGGCCCTCTCCCTGCTCGCCGTAGGCTCGAAAGCCACTCAGCAGGGGAGCCAGGGCCTGCTGCTGGGCGTTCTGAAGGGCGCAGCTGGGTTGACTGAGGCTCTGCACCACGAAGGTGCTGTAGGTGAACTGCCGTCCCTTGACATCGATGAAACCACGATCGGCCTCGAGCTGACAGGCCTGTTGCAGGGCCCCGTACCAGCGCTCGAAGTCGACTGGAGGGGCCGTGGCCGAGCTGACCGCAGCAGCCTGCTGCGGCGACGAGGAGCCCTCTGGCTGAGGCTCGACCGGGGCCTGATTCAGGCCTGGGGCGGGCGGCTGTTGCGAATGTCCTGCAGCCACAGTCGTTCCGCCTCGTGCGCCTGGAGCCGCCGTTGCAGGCGACGGAATTGATGGGCCATTCTGCGCAACTCCTGGCGCTGTTGCTGCAGGCGGCGGCGACAGGTGCGCAGCCGCGGTTCATCCATCTCCAGATCCACCGGCCTCAGCAGGATCGCCAGGGCATGGACCTCGGCTGTGCCGGGCCTCAAGCCGAAGGGCATCTGCAGATGCAACACATTGGACGGTGAGGCCATCGTGTCCACCTGACCCTCCAGCACGGCATCGAGCAGGCTGACCGGCAGCAGGCCGCGGCTGATGCCGACCCTCAGCAGTTCGACGTTGAGGGCGTGGGACAGATTGCGCAGGCGCCGCAACAGGGCCTTGTCGACGCCATCCAGCCAGCGCAGCAGGGTGACCGGATCGCGCGGCAGCCTGGCCTCTCGCCAGGGGGAGCTGGCAAGGTGATCGCTGAAGGGGGAGTCCTGGCGGCCGCGATCCCTGGAGTCATCCATGGCTTCACGCACGATCTTGAGGATCTCCGCGGCATCCGGTCCCTGGGCCAGGCGCTGTTGCAGACTCTCGGCCTCCGGTTCCTCGGCTTCGCTGTCGAGGGCGGACCGCTCCGGACCCAGAGGACCAGGGCCGATCAGGTCGCCATCGAATTCATCGTTGTCCTCGACAGCGTCCAAATCAACTTGGGGATCTGCGAAGCCGCTGCTTCCGGTGCCGCTACTTCCGGTGCCACTCGATTCGGTGTCACGGCTTTCAGTGTCACGGCTTTCAATGCCGCTGGGATCGATGTCACTCGTTTCGGGTCCGTCGCCATCGCCTTGGCCGGAGGCGCCGGATTCAGGACTGTCAGGCCCAGGCAGCTCTGGATCGGGGAGGCTCTGGAGATCTGTCTCGTTCGGCCGCTTCAGGCCCGTCAGGCGCTGACCGGAAGAGGACAGGGCCCGCCAGCTACCGCTGAGGGGCAAGCCAAAGTCCAGGCGAATCGACCCGGCCGGCAGGGTTGCGGTGTCGGCATTCAGGCCTGAATCCGGCAGGTGTTCGGCTGGGTCTCGATCAGGAGCAGCCTCGTCGTCGGTGTCGTCGTCCCCAGCACCGGAGCTCAACTGCTCCAGCAATTCGCGTTGCTGGCGCCGCTGGCGATGCTGCGCTTCGCGATCGATCTGGTCGGCAAGGGCCGTCAGCTGCTCGACGGTGAGCAAGCTGGAGCAGCGCTGCACCAACGCCAGGATCCGCCCATGCAGTGCCTGGCGCTCCAGGGCTGGCAAAGCGGCATAGCGCTGAGGATGCACCTGGGTGGCCAGATGGAAGCAGGCCTGCTCCACCCGCGCCGGTAACACCTGCCTGAGCACCTGCAGGTACAGGGCCAGATGGCGGTAGAGGGCGGGATTGGAGGCCTCCAGAGCGGCGGCCATGGCCTCGATCGCATCGGGGGGGACACCTCGATCTGCGGCAGGTTTCACCGGGCTGTGCTCGGGGCCGAGGATCAGGCTGACTGGGTCATCGCCGCCACTTCGGCGGCGAAATCGGACTTCTGCACCTCGATACCCTCACCCAGGGTGTAGCGGGTGAAGCGACGCACCTGAATGTTTTCGCCGGTTTTACCAGCGGCCTGCTTGACCATCTCACCCACGGTGATGGTGTTGTCGCGGATGAAGGCCTGCTCCAGCAAGGCCAGCTCCTTGAGCCGCTTGCCAATGCGCCCCTCGACGATCTTGACCTTCATCGCCTCGGGTTTGCCGGAGAGGTCGTCACGACCCATCTCGATCGCCTTCTCGCGATCGGACACCTCCGCAGGGATCTCCTCGGTGCTGACGTATTCGACATTGGGGCAGGCGGCAATCTGCATGGCCACATTGCGAACCAGTTCCTGGAACAGGTCACCCCGGGCGACGAAGTCAGTTTCACAGTTCACTTCCACCAGCACGCCCACCCGGGCACCGGTGTGGATGTAGCTGCCGACGGAGCCTTCCGCTGCGGTGCGACCGGCTTTTTTCTCGGCGGTGGCAATGCCCTTTTGCCGTAGCCATTCTGAAGCCTTGGTCATGTCGCCATCGGACTCGGCCAGGGCCTTCTTGCAATCCATCATGCCGGCGCCGGTTTTGTCGCGCAGTTCTTTGACGAGCTTGGCGGTGATCTCAGCCATGGGTCGAGAGATGGGGAGAAATTGGGTATCCGGTGTGGGGATTTCAATCGGGACGATTGAGGCGGCGTGCCATCAAGACACGATGGTCACCCCGTTGTGACTGGCCGAGCGAGGGACTCTTGCCCCCCAGGCTGGGGCCGGACGGTGGGGCGCCGCAACGCTGCCGACACCGCCCGGCCGATGCCGAACTCAGCCCTCGTCGTCGCCGCTGCGATCCTGGGCGCCATGACGCCCTTCGTTGATGGCATCGGCGAGGCGGCCGAGCACCAGCTGCACCGAACGAACGGCGTCGTCATTGCAGGGAATCGGCACGTCGCAGAGGTCGGGATCGCAGTTGGTGTCAAGCATCGACACCAGGGGAATATCGAGTTTGCGGGCTTCCAGCACGGCGTTGGTTTCGCGCCGCTGATCGACCAGGATCACGACATCAGGCAGGCGGCGCATGTTTTTCAGACCGCCCAGGTACTTCTGCAGCCGGTCCAGTTCACGGCGCAGCACGGCAGCTTCCTTTTTCGGCCGCATGGCGATGGCACCGGACGATTCCATGCGCTCAAGATCCTTGAGGCGATCGATGCGGGCACGCATCGTTGTCCAGTTGGTGAGCATGCCACCAAGCCAGCGTTGATTCACATAGGAGGCGCCGCAGCGGGTTGCCTCCAGGGCAATCACTTCGGAAGCCTGTTTCTTGGTGCCGACAAACAGGAAACGCTTGCCGCTGCGGGCAGCACTGCGCGTCCACTTGTAGGCATTGTTCATGCAGACGGCGGTCTGCACGAGATCAATGATGTGAACCCCATTGCGTGCGCAATAGATGTAGCGCGACATCTTGGGATTCCAGCGCCGGGTCTGGTGCCCAAAGTGGGCGCCAGCTTCCATCATCTCGGCGAGAGTGACAACAGCCATGGTGGTGTGGGTTTCGGGTTTGCCTCCACCTGCCAGGGACCCGTTGGGCTGCGCTCTGGCCGATGGGCTCAGAGGCAGTGATGAATCGGCGTCAACCGATCCGGGTCACCCGAAACTCGCAGGTGTGCGGTGTGTTGGGGACGAACCAATCTATCAAACCGAGGGCTGGGCCCGCTCCACAGCGGCCAGGCGGGCCTCGGCGTAAAGGGCTCGCACCCCCAGACGGTTGAGGGGCAAGCGCAGCAGTTCCATCGCCAGCGCCGGCTGCCCTCGGCGGATCAACCAGGCCAGCAGCGGCCGCAGGCTGCGTTCGTTGATCAACCCGCCGAGGGTGAGCAGCTCCCACAGCAGCCGGTGCAACCAGGTGTATTGAATGATGAAACGCACCCGGCGGGTCGGGTGCTTTCGATAGAACACCAACCCCATTTTCGCCCGCTCCCGCTCGACGCGGATCAGATCGGGGATCTGCTCAAGGCTGAGGGCAGGATGCCAGTGGTAGCCCACCGCTTCGGGGCAGCGCACCAACTTCACACCCAATTGCCGCAGCCGTTCTCCCAGCTCCAGATCTTCCCAGCCGTAGAGCCGGAACCTGGTGTCAAACAGGCCGGATCGCTCCAGCACCTGGCGATCGATCGCCACATTGCCAGTGGCGAAATAAGCCCAGGAATGGTCGGTGGGCTTGTGGGGTTCGCCGGTGGGATTGTTGAAATCGGCGGTGTTGATCACCGCGCCGTAGGTGAAGCACAGCCGATTGCCGCGCTCCTGCCAATGGCGATCGAGGGCCCGGGCATGGCTGAGCAGGAAGCTGGAGGTGACGACGAGATCGCTGTCGATGAAGACGATCACATCCCCATGGGCGTGCTCGACGCCGCGGTTGCGTCCCTCCGCCGGCCCGCCATGGTCCTGGCGGATCAATCGCACATGGGGGAAGGCGGTGGCATGGGAATCGAGCCAGTGCACCGTGTCATCGGTGGAGCCGTCGTCCACCAGCACCACCTCGTAGCGCTTGATCGGGGCCTCAAGGCGCTGCTCCTCCAGGGCCTGCAGACATTGGCGCAGGATCGGCAGCCGGTTGTAGGTGGGGATGACGACGCTGAGAAACATGGACGCTGCCGATGCGATTGGGCGACAAAAAAGGGGATCCACTGGATCCCCCTGATGTCCTTGGCCGGAATTTCAGGCCTGTCAGGACTGCTCAGTCGGCGGCGCCGCCGTTGTTGGCAGTGCCGGTGACGCCGTTGCCAGCCCCTTCACCACGGCCATCGTTGCGGAGCTTGCGCTTCTTGAACTTGCGGGCGTAGGCGCGGTTGCGCTCTTGCTTTTCCTTCTTGAGATTCCTGCGCTTGGACATGCGGTGAGGCGTTCCGTGGAAGATCGATGTCTCACCTTAACCCTCGGCAGCCTCCCTCCCCGTGTCGGGAAGCCGATCAGCTCCCCAGAGCCGCTCGCCATGGCCACTATCCATCAACTGGCCATCCTCCATGCGCACCACCCGATCAGCAATATCGAGGATGCGGGGATCATGGGTGACCATCAGCACAGCGCAATCCTGGTTGCGGGCCAACCCCTTGAGCAGATCCACCACCTCCCGACCGGTGCGGCTATCGAGGGCGGCGGTGGGTTCATCAGCCAGCAGCAGCCGGGGCTGGGCCGCCAAGGCCCTGGCAATTGCCACGCGCTGTTTCTGGCCGCCGGAGAGATCGTGGGGCAGTTTGCCGAGATGATCTTCCAGCCCCACCGCCCGCAACCACTGGCGAGCCAGATCACGGCGGGCTCGGTAACCGAGATCCGGCAGCAGATCGGCTCCCATCTGCACGTTCTGCTCGGCACTCAGGCAACGCAGCAGATTGTGGCCCTGAAAAATCATGCCGATCGAGCGACGCAATTGCTGACGTTCGCCTCGGGTGGAGCCCTTGAGTTCAAGGCCGAACACTCGCACCGAACCATCCATCACCTGGCGCAGGGCTCCCACCAGGGTCAGCAAGGTGGTTTTGCCGCAGCCGGAGGGGCCGGTCAGCAGCACCACTTCACCGGGGTTGATGCTGAGATCCACCCCCTGAATCACCTGGCGCCGGTTGGAGCCGTTGCCATACCAGTGGTTGAGCCCTTGCAGCTGCACGCAGGGCTCGGCGGCAACCGATCCGGGGGTGGTGGAAAGCAGGCTGGAAAGCATGGCGGTCAGAAAATTTCGGCCGGATCGGCATCGGCCAGCTTGCGCATCGCCATGGCCGCCGATCCCATGCACATGGCCAGGATCAACACGAACACCAGCAGGGAGCGCTCCGTGTTCATCTCGACCGGCAGTTTGGTGCCACTGCGCACCAGAGCGTAGAGGCCCTGGCCGGCAAACCAGGCGGGCACATAGCCCAGCACCGCTAACAGCAATCCCTCGCGAGCGACCACGCCGAGCAGATTGATCAGCGGGTAGCCCATGGCCATCAAGGTGGCGTACTCCGGCAGGTGGTCACTGACATCGGAATAGAGAATCTGGTAGACGATCACACAGCCGACGATGAAGCCCATCGCCGCACCCAGGGTGAAGATGAAACCGATGGCCGTGCTGCTGCGCCAGTAGTTCTTCTCGAACTCCTCAAAGCCTTTCTTCGTGTAGATGGACACATCGTCGGGCAGCTTCTGCCGCAGACGCTCGGCCACCACCAGGGGGTCGGAGCCATTCCGGAGCCGGATCAGACCGAGTTCGATGCTGCCGGGCGGCGTGTTCGGCATCAGCCTCAGCAGGGTCTCGCTGCTGGTGAGCATGTTGCCGTCGGCGCCGAAGGACGGGCCCAGGGCCACCAACCCCGCCACCCGCACCCGCTTGCCGGCCACTTCCGTTTCCACGGTGCGGCCCTGGCGGAACCAGCTGCCGATCGGGCCGAACTCCGGGCGGGAGCGTTCATCGAACAGCACCCGACCCTGCTGGTTGAGCACATGGGCCTTCTCGCGCAGGCTGGGATCGGTGAACAGCGGATCGCCGGGCTCAAAACCGATCGAGAGGATCGAGCGGGTGCGGCGGGTTTCGGGATTGCGCCAGAGCAGCAGATTCCAGTGCACCGGAGTGGTGCCGACCACATCGGCATCGGCCATCGCCTGAACCAGGCGACGCCTGGGGAAACCGGCCATGCCGATCGAGCTCATCGTGCGCGGACTCATCAGCACCAGATCGGCGTCAAACAGCTTGTGGACCGTGACGCTGGCGTCAAACAGGCCGTCCCGGAAGCCGAGCTGCATGAACATCAAGATGCCGGCGAAGGCAATGCCCGCCAACGCCACCGCCAGTCGGGCCGGCTGCCTGGTGAGCAACAACCAGGCCAGGGGAATGCGCCGCCGCTGCCAGAAGCCGCTCATCGGATCCGGCCGCTCATGGCTGGAAGCGGGCGATCACCTTGAGGCCCGTCAGCGCCTCCACCTTCAGGGCGTCGCTGGGTTCAAGCCGCACCCGCACTTCGACCACCCGGGCATCGGCATCGCCGGTGGGGTCGGTGGAGAGCAGATCCCGCTGGCGCACCTGGGGGCTGATGCGGCTGACATCGCCGCTGAGGCTGCCATTGAAGCCGCCGTTTTCGCTGCTGAACGTGACCCGCTGGCCAAGGCGCACCCGGTTGATGTCACTCTCATAGACCTCCACCAGGGCCTCCATCCGGTCGCTGTCGCCCAGCTCCAGGATTCCCTTGTCGCCGGGGCGCTCACCCACCCGGCTGTGGATGCGCAGCACGGTGCCGTTGATCGGGGCAATCAGTTCGGTGTTGACCAGATCGGTATCGACCCGCAGCAGTTGGGCCCTGGCTTCCTGCAGTTGTCCCTGCAGCAGCAAATGAAGCTGTTCGCGGCGATCGAGTTCATCGACCGCCACGGCACCGGCAGCGGTCAGACGGCGATAGCGAGCGATTTCGCGGCTGTCCACGGCGAGACGGCGCTCCAGATTGTTGATCCTGACGCGCAGCAAGGTGTGCTCCGCCAGCTGGGCGGGGCCGTTGTCGAAGCGGGCCAGCACGGCACCGGCCGTCACCCGTTGCCCCTCCTCAACCAGCAGCTGCTTCACCCTCGGACTGCCACCGATGCCGATGATCGGAGCCGCCAGCACCCGGATGTCGCCGGCGGGTTCGAGCCGGCCCAGAGCAGCCACGGGCTCCTGGGCCACCGGTCGCTGCACCCGTGCCGTGCTGCCGGGCTTGGCCTGGGGCTTCCAGCGATCCCGGCTCACCCACAACACGCCAGCTGTGCCGGCCAGCACCGCCAGGGCGATCAGCAGAGGGCGGGGGGGTCGTCGAACAACAGGTCTTCGATGTAGCGCTCCGCCCAGGCTGGGTTGAACGCCTTCTCCAGGACCCGGCGGGTCTTGTCGTTCTGTTTCTGCTGCCTGCAATAGCTCAGCTGTCCCTGCCAGCGCTGCACCGTAGCTGGATCGTCGATCGGCTGAGGCTCGCCTGCCTGGACCGCCGCTGCCAGCACCTGCAACATCGTCACCACCGCCTCGATGAACAGCTGCTCCTCCTCGGGGCCAGCTGGCCGCACGAACAGCACGTGGGGCGAAAAGATCGAGCCCCAGGCCGGCAGCTCCCGCGGCTGGGAAAACGAGGGGCGCCGCTGCTGGTCGAGGGCCTCGTGGATGCCCTGCGGCAGCTCAGCTGTCACCGGCGAGAG
>CALPMR020000043.1 GCA_943324725.2 Bordetella parapertussis
GAACACGATCACCAGAAGCACGTAGAGCCCAGCATTGCGCCAGCGTTTCTTCACGGCCCGGTCTCCTTCGTGAGGATGTAGTAAAGGAATGTTAACCGGCGCCGGGTCCGTCCCCGACGCCGCAAGGCGGAGCTCAGGCCGCGGCCCGAAGCACCTCGACCACACTACGGAAGGCGAACCACTCGGGGATCTCCTCACCGCCCCGCAGCATCTGGCGGAACTGGGTGCCGCTGAGCTTGCGCACGTGCAGCCCCCGGGCCTCGGCATGCTCGGCGGTGACGTAGCCCTCCTCCTCGGTGTAGACGAGGTTGAGCGAGGGCACCGTTTCCATGCCCAGCTCGCTGGCGTTGTCGCGGGCGAAATCCTGGGCCTCATAGGGGCCGTAGAAGTCGTCGCCGCTCAACGACGACTTGCAGCCGGCCATGTCGCGGCCGATGATGAAGTGGGTGCAGCCGTAGTTCTTGCGGATGATCATGTGCTGCAGCGCCTCGCGCGGGCCGGCCATGTGCATCGAGTAGGGCAGGTAGGCCCAGCGGATGCGGGGGTTGTTGACCTCGGCGGCCAGGCGCTCGTAGGTCTGGAACCTCACCTCTCCAGGGATGTCGTCGTCCTGGGTGGGGCCGCAGGTGGGGTGGACCAGCACCACGCCAGCGTGGCTGACATTGGTGGCCTGCAACGCCCGGGTGAACAGCTCGTAGTGGGCGCGGTGGATGGGATTGCGGCACTGGAAGGCGACCACGTCCTCCCCGTGGGCAGGGTGGCGCGCACCTCGGCGGGCGTGCGGCAGGGAAAGACCCGGCTGGGCAGCTCCAGGCCCTGGACAAGACCGCCGAAGTAAAAGCGGCCCCGCTCCATGGCGATCATGCGCACGGCGGGATGCTCGAGGGAGGTGGTGCTGTAGCAGCCCTTGGCCTCCTTGACCTTGTCCGGCTCCCAGCGGCTCTCGACCGTGAACACGGCGAGCTCCTGGCCGCGGTAGGTGAGCAGCAGCCGCTCGCCGATCGCGATGCTGGCGTCGTCGCTGTCGAAGACGATCGGCAAGCCGAACAGCAGGCCGCTGCTGGTGCGGTGCGTGGCAACCACGGATTCGTAGTCCTCCTGGTGCATGAAGCCACGCAGGGGCGAGAAGCCCCCCACCACCAGCAGCTCCACGTCACAGGCGTTGCGATCGCTGCACTCGATGCGGCGAGCACAGCCCTCGAGAGCGGCCTGGCGCTGGTCGGCGGCCAGCAGCAGATCCACCAGGGCACCGCCATGGGGCGTGATCAGCCCGCTGCTGTTGGCGCTCAAGGCGGATTCAGCGATCGACATACCCTCAGGACAGCGAATGGCGGTGTAGGGATTCTCCCAGACCAGCCGCAATGGCCCTGGTCTGGGGCCCGCACAGCCGGACGCCAAGGTCTGCGGGACCAGGGCACAAAAAAGGGGGCTCTCGCCCCCCGTTGCTCTGATCGCCCGCAGGCGTGAGGGTCGAGACGGAACTCAGACCTTTTCGAGACGGCCGTAGAGCTCGCCGACGATCTTGACGTCGAAGGCGGCCCTGGTGCCCATGTCCGTGTCGGAGGGCTGGATGGCGGTGAAGACGCCGGCGAACTCGCCGGTCTCGGGATCGACCCTGGTGATCGAGAGATTCATCGAACCGGTGCCATCGACATAGCGCTTGACCGTTTCACCGCTGAAGTCATCGCCGGCGGGCACCAGACCCATGGCACTGCTGTAGCCGGTGGTCAGGCCGCGACCCTTGGGATCAAGGAAGTTGCTGGTGCGGTAGCTGGGGGCGCGGTACGAGCCGCTGAAGTCGGTGCTGGTGGTGAGCGCCGCGCCGCTGGCGTCAGCCAGAAGCTGCTTGCTGGAGAAGGTGAAGGGGATCTCCTCGCCGCCGGGCAACAACACGGTGATCGGCTGGAAATCGATACCGCCGAGCTCGGTGAAGGTGAGCTTGTCGTCGATCAGCTTCAGATCGCCGTAGACCTGATCCAGGCTGGAGGTGAAGCGGGTGAGGATCTTGCCGGCCACGAACTGCGCCTCCTGGCGCTTGTTGGCGGGCTCACCCTTGACGAAGACTTCGGAGGGGTGCATGCAGATCTCACGCAGCTGATAGCGAGCGCTGGGATCGAGCGAGATCGAGCCGCGGGCGGACTCGGAAAGGGTGGGGCAATCGTTGGCGAGGCCAGTGTTGTGGATGTCCTCGTAGGTGAGATTGGCCCGATCAACGGCCTTGGCCCCGCCGCTGCATGCGGTCACCAGGGTGAGACACAGCGCCAGCATCAATGCCAGCAGGGGACGGAAACGCATGGGGAGACGCCGCAGAGACGGAACGAGAACTGGGCCAGCCGGGATCCTACCGGTGCCAATCGCCCACCCCTGATAGCTTGCCCGGGCTCTCAACATCCTGTATGAGAGACCCCCATGAGCCAGACCAGCGCCACCAGCCCCAGCCCTGACCAGCCGAGTGGTTCCGGCAGCCTCAGAGAGGCCGATTCCCCCCTGGCCAGCCTGCAGGCCCTGGCCGACGGACTGGAGGGCCAACCGGAACAGCTCCTCGAGTTGCTGCGCCGGATCGAACAGCTGCACCGCAAGATTCAGGACGGCCCGTTCCGCAGCAGCCTGCCTGCCGATCGCAACGCCCTGTTCCGGCTGCTCTCGGAGATGGAACGCAGCGGCGGCTGGCCCTACATCCCACGCCTGCAGCTGCGCACCTTCATGGATCTGCTCAACCATGAAGTCGTGGTGGCGCCGCCGCAGGGCGAAGCGGCAGTGGAAAGCTCAGGCCGCGATCCCGAGCAGGGCGAGCAACCCCTGGTGGCCTGAGATCGGCGTCGCCTCGCCCTGATTCATTCCTCGTCGAAGGGTTCCTGATCGACCAGATGGACGTAGGGACCGCAGAGATCGGGGCGATGGATCGCCAGGGCCCGCAGCAGATGCCAGTCATCGAGACCGGCAAAGGCCGAGGGGTAGTCATCCTCCTCCAGCCTCTGGGCCAGCTCGGCGATCGCGTCGTCATCGAAGGCCGCCAGCCGCTCCGGCGTGATCGCCGCTGCGGAACTGGCGGCTGGGACCTGGCTGGAGCTGATCAAGGGCTCGGGGGTCAAGGAGTCTGAAGTCATGGCGTCAGGGGTGATCAGGTCGGCGGGAATGGAGGCGGGGGCCAAGGGAAATGCCGGCAGCATCCTTTTTACGGGAAAACCATCCGAGTGACGGCAGAACGATCAGCGTGAAGGGAAACAATCCAGGCTGGCCAGCAGCCGGGTGATCGGCTCAAACCTCCGAAGCAAGGAATGGAGCCCCGCAGAAATTCAGGCGGATGGGACCCAGGCCTGGACGATGCCGGCGAACAGGATCGCGGCCGACACAGAGCCGAAGGGTGCGCCCTGCTCGTCGGACGCTGCCACGGGAAGCTGGTTTCGCGGCAGGCGGTGCCAGGGCGAGGCCGTTGCAGCAGCGGAGCGCTGGCAGGGCCCGAGGAGTGAAGCGGCAGAGCTCGCCGTTGGCCACGGCTGGGGGCCGGCCATCGCTGGCCACAACGGCCATCGCGCCAAGCAAGCAGCCCCGGGGTGCAGGCAGAACCGGCGGATGCCAGTAATAATGGCGCGGTCCGGGGAATTAGCTCAGCTGGTAGAGCGCTGCAATCGCACTGCAGAGGTCAGGGGTTCGAGTCCCCTATTCTCCATTCCGCTTCGTGATTCACCTGGCCGGAGGGGCACGGCAAGCCCGGGTCACCGAGTTGAAACAGGCCCGCCGGCACGGCCCAGAGGCTGCGGATCCGCCAGAACCGGCGCCCGGTTCCGACGGCTCAGCAACCACCGATCGCGCCTTCCCGAAGCCTTGATCCGGACCAGCCAGCAAAGCCTGGCATCGGACAGCTGGCAGCAATTGCGCTGCAAGCCACTCCTCAGCGCCCACTTCTCAACGCCCACTGCCCCACACCCTGGATCCCGTGAACTGGACGACCGAAGCGGAACAGCGACTGAAAGAAGTGCCCTTCTTTGTGCGGCCGGCGGTGCGGCGCAAGATCGAGAAACTGGCCGGTGAGGCCGGCCTGGAGCAGGTGGATGGCACCTTCTACGACCAGGCCAAGGCCAGCTTCGGCCAGAGCTGAGCCAACGATGGTGTAAAAGAGAGGTTGAGCATCCTTTGACAGCCAGCCTGATCGATGTCGCAATCCAAGCGTGAGCAGGTCGTCAGTCACCTTCGCTACATCCGTCAGGAGCTCCGCGAGATGCATCAAGGCGTCATGGATGACGGTCTGCTGCCGGAAGCGGGCGAAGTTCGCGGCGTGATGGCCCAGATGGAGGCCCTGCTGGAGCTGCTGGAGGGCAAAGGATCGCGCAAGAAGGACAACGACGGCTGAACCGGCGGTGCCGAAGACCTGACAGACGCTGTCAAGCCCCCATCAGGACGCTCCAGCCAGCGGCTGAAGCCCCTTGCCCGGCCCGGAACCGACTGGTTACTTGGGTCCGTCCCCATCACCCCGCCCCGGCCTCAGGCCAGGGCTTTTTTATTGGCATGCTCTATCAGTGGGGGCAAAAGGCTGCCAAGACGCCAGAGATGGTGTAGACATAGCCACGCAGGGCCTCGGGCTGGGTGATGGGGATCACCGCCTGAGTGAACACGGCCGTGGTCTCAAGCCCGCGGTACCGCCGAAACTCTGGCAGCTGGCCGCCCTGCACCCCATTCCCGCCGACCGTTCCGCCGCAGCCGAACGGGACGGGACGGGCCTGCAGCGGCCGGAGCCATGGGCTCGACCAGACGTGCTTCGCACCGAGCCAACCTGTCATTGGATGACCTGGAAAACTCCGCCGAACCCGGATCAGTCCCAGCCAGCGCTTTGATCACGTGGTGGGTGCACGGCAGACCTTTGGCAGCAAGCACCGCCACGGGGCGAACTGGGGAATCAAGACTTGTCAATTCCGCACCAGCCAGCTCGGGGCAAAGGATCACAGAGTTGCCAGCATCAGCACCGCTGATCTCCGTGAACCTGATCTCCGTTCCACGGATTGCAATGCCACTGACTTCAGTGCCACTGACTTAAGAAGCACGGATTGCCTTGCAGCTGATGGCGATGTAGCTGATGGCGGTGCACCTGATGGCATTTCAGCTCACTGCATGGCACCTGCCTGTCATGCCACTACCTGGCGTGCCAGTGTCTGACAAGCCATCGATCGCCAACAAAGCCAGCAACCGCAGACCCTGCCAGCATCAGGAGCTGCAGATCCGCCGACGGCGCCGCCAACCACCGCAGCCATCGAGCCGGCTTCCCCCCGTTCCAGAACCGCCCAACGCGTTCCAAATCCCCAGCGCCTGATCCATGGCACCCTCGCCACCGCGCTATCAGCAGACCCGCTTTCAGCAACGGGTGGCCCAGGCCGGCAGTCTCCTGGAGAGCTGGGCCGGTAATCCCTGGCGCCGCCTGTCGCTGCTGACGATCGTGTTGCTGTCAGCCTTCGCCATCGGTGGCGGCCTGGCGGCCATCACCGGGGCGCTCAGTTACATCGACCAGCTCGCGGCCCTGATCTGTGTGGCGGCGATCGAGCTGGCCGTGCGCCTGCGCCGCCGCCTGCTGCAGCGACCGGGGGACCAGCTGGGCTTGCAACTGCTGGACATGGCCCGGATCGGCCTGCTCTATGGGCTGGTGCTGGATGGCTTCAAGCTGCTCTGAACATCCCTCTCTGAACTCTCTGCGGCACTTCCCGTCGGCCTGGTCTCAACCAGCCCAGCTCCGGCCCGCCGCACCGTGGACGGAGCGCCGCCTCAAGCCACCCCCCACGAGACACCGCTGCCGACACACCGGGGGCCCGGAAACACGGGAACGAAAACCCTGAATCGGAAGCGCTCGCCTACAACCGAGGCCCCGCCGGACCGCTGGCGGCCAGCAGATAGAGCAGCGCCATGCGCACCGGGATGCCATTGCGCACCTGTTCCTCCACCAGGCAGCGGCTGGGATCATCGAGCAACTCGCCGGCCAGTTCGACACCGCGGTTCACCGGACCTGGATGCAGCACCGGCACCCCGGGACCGCAGAGATCCAGCCGGCGATGGCTGATTCCGAACTGGCGGTGATAGGTGTCGAGGCTGGTGAGCAGGTGCTGATGCATGCGCTCCTTCTGCAGCCGCAGGGTCATCACCGCATCGGCACCGGGCAGGGCCTGCTCAAGGCTGCGGCAGATCCGAATCAGTCCACGCTCGGACACCGGATCAACAGCCTGACCCGGCGGCGGTGCCGCCACGAAGTCGGCGAAGGCATCCGGCAGCAGGGTGGGCGGAGCGCAGAGCACCACCTCGGCCCCGCAGGCGCTCAGGGCCCAGAGGTTGGAGCGGGCCACCCGCGAATGCAATACATCGCCCACGATCACAATGCGCCGCCCCCGCAGACTTTCGGGGCTGGGATCCTCCGGGCTGAAGTGGCGGGCCAGGGTGAACAGATCCAGCAACCCCTGGCTGGGATGGCTGTGCAAGCCGTCACCGGCGTTGAGCACCGCCACCCGTTCGCCGCTGCGATCCAGGTCGCGGGCCAGGCTGCGGGGCACACCGGCGCAACGATGGCGCACCACCAACACGTCGGCCCCCATGGCCACATAGGTGCGGGCCGTATCGAGCAGGCTCTCGCCCTTGCTCAACGAGCTGGTGGAGGGCGAGAAGCTCTGCACATCGGCCGAAAGGCGTCGGGCGGCCAGCTCGAAGCTGCTGCGGGTGCGGGTGCTGGGCTCAAAGAACAGGCTGGTCATCAGCCGGCCCTGCAACGCCGGCAGCTTGCGGGCACCCGCCACCGGCATCGCCCGGAAGCGCTGGGCCAGCTGCAGAACGGTGGCGAAGTCGGCGACCGAAAAGGACGCCAGATCGAGCACATGGCGGTGGATCCAGCTGCTCAAGGGGTGCGGCGTCTCACAGATTCAGGGTAGGGGCTGACTTGCGCTGGCTATATCTGCCAGATTTCTTGCAGCTCGATCCGCAATCCCGGCAGCAGCCCAGCTCCATCGAGATGGGTAACCGCCGCCATGGGGTGCGGCTCACCTACTGCCGGCCAGATCTCCACCGCCTGCTGCTCAGGGATCAGCAACCAGCCGAGCTGGGCCCCGTTGGCCTGATAGGCCTTCATCTTGCGGCGCAGCGCATTGAGAGCGCGAGGGCCTTGATCACCTGGACTGGCGAGTTCAACGACCAGCTCGGGACAAAGAGGCGGGAAGCTGCGGCGTTGCTCAGGGGTGAGGGCCTGCCAGCGCTCCAGACGCAGCAGGGAGGCATCGGGGCTGAGCACCGAGCCGTCAGGCAAGCGGAAGCCGGTGGAACTGTCGAAGAGCTGCCAGCCACCGGTCTGGTCTGCCCAGACCAGAAGGCGCATCAACAGGCGACTATTGCGAGCGCCGGTTTCCCCGCCGGTTGGAGTCATGTGGATCAGGTGCCCAGCGGCATCGAGCTCAAGGACCGCATCTGGATTGGCGGCACAGACGGCCGCAAATTGCTCCGGGCTGAGGCAGAGATCAGCAGGCAACTGCAGAGGCGCCAGGGCGTCAGCGAGTGCAACTGGCGGAGCGCTTGTCATGGCCCCAGCACGAACATCAATGCCCTCAACCGTAAACGGGATTTTCAGGTGAAGGCTGCCCTACATCCCGCCGATGCTCCACGACTCCTGCGCAGGGGGCCGATCGCCCCGGACCCGCCTGCTGACGCTGCGGCTCGCCCGCCAGTACCAGCGCCAGGAGAGGTCTTGGCCCTGGCTGATGCCGATGCGACTGGTTTGAACAAGGTCGACGGCGCCCAAAGCTGCCAACTCTGGCGGCCGCGGGGCGATCCACAACTCCCGTTCGGGATGCACCAGCTGGGCGTCGTGGGAGCGATCGATGCCAAAGCAACGTGCCAACAGGGCTGGACCCGCCGCCAAGCGCTCCGGCTCGCCAGGAATGGTCACGGCCCGCAGCAACACCCCATTGGCCCAGTCGACTCGCCCTGTCACCACGTTGACGCAGTGGTGAATGCCATAGCTCACATAGACGTAGAAGCGTCCAGGCTCCCCGAACAGGGTTTCGTTGCTCGGAGTGCGCCTTCGGTAGCCGTGGCAGGCGGGCTCTTCCTGGGAATAGGCCTCCGTTTCCACAATCACGCCCCACAGCAACTCGCCTGAGGCTTGGCGTTTCACCAGCAGGCAGCCGATCAGCTCGGGGGCAACCAGCTCGGCGGGGCGGGCAAAGAAGGATTGGGGGAGGGCTGGGAGGTCTTCTATGGCTTTAGGAGTGGCTTGGGCGGGAAGTAGTGCTGAAGCCATCCTGTCTGCCAACTCCTGTCTCACCAGGCAGACACCGCTGTGCTGATGGGGCAAAGTGGGGGGAACAAAACCATTTGACAAGAGGACTTCGTGCCCCGCTTCAACCGCCTCAGCCTTTCCCTGGCAAGCACTGCCGCTGTGGCACTGGCATCACTGCCCCTTTCCATTAGTCCTGCAAGTGCTGCCAGGGTAACTGAGGGAACCACCTCAAGCATCAGTGTGGTGGAAGATGCTTCTAACGCCCAGCAGTTCAACCTTGGGAACCTTGGGGCTCAGGCTGAATCAACTGGCTTGGTGGCAAGAGGTGGACGGAACGACGACGGTGGGAGGGAATTTGTAGTGCCAGCATTCCTTCAGAAACCATTCCTGCAGCTACTGGAGTTCTTCGGAATCCAGACAACCCAAGTCAGCCCGCCTGGCATTCCTGTTAGTCCTTGATTGGATTTCTTGATTGAAAAAGATTATGGTGGCGGAGCGGCAACCCACGTCGCGAAGATTAATAAGATGGAAAGTATTGAAGAGAAACCCTAAATCAACCAAGCCCCTGCCACCACAGGGGCTTTTTATTGTCTCACCATACTCAAAACCAGCCCCAATAAGCCTCCAATGCCTGGTACCATCTCCTACATCAACCGCAGATATTGAGCCGCTTTCCCCGCTAAAATAAATCCCAAATAAATCAACGCACAGCAAAGCCAGGCATCTCTATTCTCTATCTCTACTGATACATTTATCTCCCCAACGCAACTACCAAATACTTCGCTCTCTATCGCCATCACGGATGCCGTTGGCTCTTCTAAATCTCACTGCTATCTGCTGCCAGTCATTAGGGATTTAATTGAGGCGTGGATCAGGCTCCACGACCAACTGCTGTTCGCTGCCGGATCACAAACCCTGAGGCCCTTGGCTGGATGAAGACGATGGAGCCTGCCTAGCCAGCACCCGCCCCATCCCCTTGAATATCCCGATGCACGACATCCACATCCCCGTCTCGATCGGCGAGCTGATCGACAAGATCACCATTCTTGAGATCAAGCTGGAGCAGCTGCAGGGGGAGGCTCTGGGCCATGTGGAACGGGAGCTGGGCCTGCTGCGGGACGTCCTCGCCGCCACGGGCCTGACGATCGATCCGGAGCTGTGGCGTGACCTGGCGGCGATCAACCGCGCCCTGTGGCGGATCGAAGATGACATTCGCGAGCTGGAGCGGCTCGGCAGCTTCGGCGATGCGTTCATCGGCCTGGCCCGCTCCGTCTATCGCAGCAACGACCGCCGCGCCCGACTCAAGCGCCTGATCAACGAGCGGCACGGCTCCCTGATCGTGGAAGTGAAGGGCTATGCGCCCTATTGAGCGGCTGAGAGCCGGAATGACTGGGCGGACGCGACCCCACCCAGCCGGCCGTGGCCCCAAGCCCGCCTGATTCGTCCAACTCCTGCCGGCGCCCCTGTTGCGAAACGCCCTCGCAGGCTCACCGCCGCCGCGCTTCTGAGCAGACTCTCCAGCAGACACCCACTTCGCCGCCGCTCACCCCCATGGACTTCAGCGCCTTCAACCTCGGCACCGTGCTGCTGGCCGGCAGCGGCCTGTTCTGCCTGACCACCCTCTTCTTCGGCACCAAGGGCGGCTACTACGACAGCGACGACTACGACGGCAACGGCACGGCCCACTGAGCCTCTGCCCGCCCCCGTTGCCGGGAACATTCAGGGACTGCCCAGGCGCTCCGCCTCCGGGCAGTCGCCGGTGGTGACGATGTCGTCCGCGCCGGAGCTGCGGCAGACACTGGAGAGGCGCGTGCTGACGGCGCCGATCGAATCGAGCCGCACACTCAGCTCCCAGCTGGAACGCTGGTCCTCGTCGTCGTCCTCGTGGCGGAGGGTGACCATGTCCCCGACGATCTCCACCACCAGGGCGTCCTCAATCCAGCATTGCTGGTCCCGCAGGTAGACCCAGACGGGGCGCTGCTCCTGGAGAAAACGATCAAGTTTGCGATGCAGCATCGGAACGCCGCGAATAGGGTCGATCCTAAGCAGATCAGGCCCTGGGGCCGTGTTCAGGATGACCGAATCGCCCGCCCTCGCCTCCGGCCCCAGCAGCGGCCCTCCCCACAGCCTGGAGGCGATTCGCCTGCAGCTGCGCAGCTGGCCCGAGGTGGAGCACTACCTCCAGAGCTGCCGGGGCGTGATCGTGCCCCTGGGCTCCACCGAACAGCACGGCCCCACCGGCGCCATCGGCACCGACGCCCTCACGGCCGAAGCGGTGGCGTTGGCGGTGGGCCGCCGCACCGGTGTGCTGGTGACGCCGGCCCAGGCCTTCGGCATGGCCGAACACCATCTCGGCTTCGCCGGCACCGTCAGCCTGCAGCCCTCCACCCTGCTGGCGGTGCTCCACGACGTGGTGCTGTCCCTGGCGCGCCATGGCTTTGAGCGCATCTACGTGATCAACGGCCATGGCGGCAACATCGCCACCGCCAGGGCGGCCTTCGCCCAGGCCTATGGCACGGCGGCCAGCCGCGGCCTCCCCGGCGCCGATCGCCTGCGCTGCCGCCTGGCCAACTGGTTCACCGCCGGCTCCGTGACCAAGGAAGCCCGCACGCTCTACGGCGAGCGGGAAGGCCACCACGCCACCCCCAGCGAGATCGCCCTCACCCTGCACCTGGAGCCGAGCCTGGCCAGCAAGCAGCGGCCCCTGCCGGAGGCGGCCCCGGCCGGGCCGATCCACGGCCCCGAGGACTTCCGCCGCCGCCATCCCGACGGCCGCATGGGCTCCGATCCCTTCCTGGCCCAGGCCGAGCACGGCGAGCGCTTCCTGGAGCTGGCAAGCGAGGCCCTGTCCCAGGATCTATGCCAGTTCCTGGCCGATGCGGAGCCGGCGGACTGAGACCCTTCTCCGGCTAGCGTCAGCTCTCGTGCAGGCCCCCAGCGCCCAGCCCACCCCATGAGCAGGATCAGCGCCGACGACGTTCGCAAAGTGGCCCAGCTGGCCCGGCTGGAGCTGCCCGAGGCGAAGATCGCCACCTACACCGGCCAGCTGGAACGGATCCTCGACTACGTCGCCCACCTGGAGCAGGTGGACACCGAGGGCGTGCCTCCCACCACCCGGGCCGTGGAAGTGGTGAATGTGACCCGCGCCGATGTGGTGGAGCCGACGCCGGTACGGGAGGAGCTGCTGGAGCTGGCTCCCCAGCGGGAGGGAGATTTCTTCCGCGTGCCGAAGATTCTCGGCGCTTGAGCTGGCAAGACCAGGAGCGGCTGTTGCGAATGACCTGGCAGCCCCTGATCCAGCCGCAGAGCTCAGCTCCAGGGATTCAGCCTGTTGGATCGGTTGATCGAGGCAGTACCTGCCTGGCCATGGCTGGACGCCTGGCTGGCACCATGGCTTCCTGCATGGTTTCCCGAACAGCTGACTGAAGCAGCCCCTTGTTCTCAGCGCGGGCTGGGGGAAACGGCCGTGCGATGCAGCAGCTCCAGCACGCGGCGGCGGGCATGGCGGGTGGGCATCAGGCCCGCCAGCGGGCGCAGGCGGCTGCGGCGCTTCTTGTGGCTGCGCACACCGAGAAAGATGTCGTAGAGGAAATTGAGCAGATCGCTGCGGCTTTCAAACATGCCCAGCCGCTGGGGTGAACCCTTGGCATCGAGGATGTGTCGGGTGGCGATGTAAGCAGGCTGGTATTCGAACCAGGGTATGGACGGCCAGAGGTGATGAACCAAGTGATAGTTCTGGCCCATGATCAGCCAATTCATCAACCGACCGGGATAGACGCGGGCGTTATGCCAGCGATTGCGCGATTGAAAGGGGCGGTGAGGCAGATAGTCAAAGAAAAGACCCAGAGTCACCCCCACCATCAGGGCCGGTGCAAACCAGCAGTTGAACACGAATGGCAGAAAATCGAACTTGATCGCCGCCAGCACGATTGCCACGAACACACCGCGGGCGATGCCCCACTCCAGCAACTCATAGCGGCGCCAGAGGCGGCGGCGGAAGAAGAACACCTCGTGATAGAAAAATCGCGGCGCAATCAGCCACAGCGGCCCGAAGGTGCTGACGATGTGATCCGGATCGTTCTTGGGATCATTGACATGGGCATGGTGCTGCAGATGCACCCGGGTGAACACCGGAAAGCTGAAGCCCAGCAGCAGGGCCGCACCATGGCCCATCACCGCATTGCAGAAGCGGTTGGGATGGGCGGCGTTATGGCAGGCATCGTGGATCACGGTGCCCTCGAGATGCAGGGCCAGGAAGCCCAGCGCCAGCAGGGCCGGCAGGGGCCAATGGGGACCGAACCAGCCCCAGATGGTGAGTGCCGCCAGCCCATAGCCCGCCAGGAACAGACCCACGGTGGGATTGAGAGCAGCCGGCGGATCGAGATACTGCTTCGGAACGCTCTGCACAGCCGTGGTGTGGCGGCGTGCCTCGGCTGGGGATGGGGGAGCCTGCGTTTGCGTCATCTCCCTGCCGGGTGTACGGGATCGCCTTCGGAGCGCTCAGACTACGGAACAATCCCACGCAACCGCTGCCGAGCAGTGCCGCTAGCTGTCACCATTCTCGTCCAGGCCGGATCCGCTGGCTCTGAAGGGGGCCCAGGCCTGATCGACCGCAACCGGAATGCCGCCTCCGATGCATCCACCCACCCGGGCCACCGAGCCAGCCCGAGATCGTGATGCCCACCGGGGGACTTGAACCCCCACAGCCGAAGCCACTGGAACCTAAACCCAGCGCGTCTACCAATTCCGCCAGGTGGGCGCCACCGGAGTCTACGGGGCACCCTCAGAATGAGTACAGCCGTCGGCTTTGCCATGCTTGCCACCGTCGGGGGGACCCTGGCCCTGCTCCTGGGCCTGTTGCTGTTGCTGTTGCCCCTGCTGGTCAGCGAACTCAGCCGCCCACGCGATTCGGTCTGGGGCGCCGTGGTGCTGCTGCTGGGGCTGGTGCTGGTGACCAGCGCCGATCGGCTCACAGGGTCACCGATGCTGGCCGTGCTCTGCGGTGGCCTGCTGATCGGCCGGCTGAGCAGCGAAGTCGGCCTGGGCCGCTGGCGCCAGCTGACGGATGAAGAACGCCAGCTGTTGAGCTCGAGCGAGCGCTGGAGCCGCAGCGTTCAGCAACTCGTGGCGTCCTGCACCAGCCTGGTGGCCAAAGCCACGGCCTTGGTGAGCGGCCTGGTGGCCGCGATCGCCAGCCGGCCTCAGCGCCCCGGCAGCAGCAAGCGCTGGGTGCGCCCTGAGCTGCCGCAGGCGGCTCCGCAGGCGGCCGATGGCAGCAGTGGCGTCACGAGCAGCAGTGGCGTCACGAGCAGCGAGGCCACCAGCAGTGGCGACGAGGCCATGGCGCCAGCCAGCGCCAGCCCGGGCGCCGCTGAACCGGCCGCGACCCCGATCGCAACGGCCGATCCGGACCCTGCCGCTGCGCCTCAGGCCCCAACCCAGGCCACCAGCGCCGCAGACGGCCAGCGCAGCCGGGTGGTGCGGGACTTCGAGGAGATCACCGCCCTGCTGGCCACCGCCCCGGCAGCTGTGGCCCCGACAGGGGAGGCCGAGGCCAGCGAGGCTGGATAATCCCCTCCTGTGCTGCCCCTGCGAGGCGCCGTGACCGTCAGCCCCGCCTCCAAGCCCTCCGCTCAACCCTCCCCCGACTCCGGCGCTGCCGGCGTTCAGGAACCGCTCTCGTACAAGCAGAGCCTCAACCTGCTGCAGACCCCCTTTGCGATGCGGGCCAATGCCCGCCAGCGGGAGCCGGAACTGCAGCGCTTCTGGCAGGAGCGGGGCCTGTACGAGCAGCTCAGCCGCCGCAATCCCGGCGCCGTGTTCACCCTGCATGACGGCCCGCCCTATGCCAACGGCGCCCTGCACGTGGGCCACGCCCTCAACAAGATCCTCAAGGACATCATCAACAAGCACGCCTTGATGCGGGGCCGGCGGGCCCGTTTCGTGCCGGGCTGGGACTGCCATGGCCTGCCGATTGAACTGAAGGTGCTGCAGGGTCTGAGCAGCGAGGAGCGCCGCGCCCTTACGCCGATCAGCCTGCGGCAAAAGGCCCATGCCTATGCGC
>CALPMR020000044.1 GCA_943324725.2 Bordetella parapertussis
GATCGCCAAGGCCGCCACCACCGACATCGAAGCGCAACGGCCGATCTTTGACGCCATGCTCGCCGAGATGGAGGCGGACTACAACCGCGATCACTTCGATCGGCGCACGCCCCTCGATCGCCTGCGTGCCCTCTCACCCGCCGACAAGGAGGCCTATGAGAGCTATCTGGTGCGCTCCTGTGTGTCGGAGTTTTCCGGCTTCCTGCTGTTCAAGGAACTCTCCCGGCAGCTGATTCAGGCTGGCCGCGCCGATCTTGGCCGCCTGTTCCAGCTGATGGCCCGCGACGAAGCCCGCCATGCCGGCTTTCTCAACCGGGCGCTCGTGGCGGAAGGCATCACGATCGATCTGCCCTCCCTGAGCGGCAAACGGCCGATCACCTGGTTTCCGCTCAGCTGGGTGCTGTATTCGGTGTACCTCTCCGAAAAGATCGGCTACTGGCGCTACATCCTGATCGATCGCCATCTCAAGGCCAATCCCGACAACAGCGTCGCGCCCCTGTTCGATTTCTTCGAGCCCTGGTGCCAGGACGAGAATCGCCATGGCGACATCTTCAACATGCTGATCCGCTGCTGGCCGGGCCTGCGCCGCGGCCTGCGCGGTCGCCTGCTGAGCCGTTTCTTTCTCTGGTCCGTGTTCCTCACCCACAGCCTGACGGTGTGTGAACGCGGCGACTTCTACGCCCTGCTCGGACTCGATCCGGCCCAGTTTGATGCCGAGGTGATGCGCCAGACCAACCGCACCGCCCAGCGCGCCTTCCCGATGGTGTTCGACCTGGACAACAGCCGCTACTTCGAGCTGCGCGACCAGCTGGTGGAGACCTTCCGGCAACTCAAGGCGCTGGCCGCCTCGCCGGCGGACAACAACCGCTGGCTGCAGCGGTTGACATTGCGCTGGCAATTCGCCCAGCTGCTGCTGCGCCAGTTCTGCCAGCCGATGGTGGCCTCAGCGGAGGTGATCGCATGACGAACACCTCCACGCTCCCCAGCCCGGCCAGCACGGCCAGGCGCCCGCTCACCGGCCGCGACACCCCCCGGGTGTTCATCGGCTACGACCCCCGCGAGGACGTGGCCGTCAACGTGCTGGCCGATTCGATCCAGGCCCATGCGAGCACGCCGGTGCAGATCGCCCAGGTCAGGCTCTCCCAGCTCGGCAACGTCTACCAGCGCCAGCACCATCCGCTGCAGAGCACGGCCTTTTCGTTCAGCCGTTTCCTGGTGCCCTGGCTGGCCGGCTACGAGGGCTGGGCCCTGTTCATCGATGCCGACATGCTCTGCCAGGGGGACATCGCCGAGCTCTGGGCCCTGCGCGATGAGCGCAAGGCCGTGCAGGTGGTGAAGCACCAGCAGCAGTGCGAGCCGGGGCTCAAATTCCAGGGCATGCCCCAGAGCCCCTACGGCCGCAAGAACTGGTCCTCGGTGGTGCTGTTCAACTGCAGCCGCTGCCGCGCCCTCAGCCCGAAGTACGTGAACACGGCCAGTGGGCTGGATCTGCACCAGTTCCGCTGGCTCGAGGACGAGGCCATCGGCGATCTGCCGCCGGAATGGAATGTGCTGGTGGGGGTGCAACCCGTGCCGGAACGGGCCCGCATCCTGCATTACACCCTCGGCGGGCCCTGGTTCGACGACTGCCAGACCATGCCGCAGTCGGAGCGCTGGCAGGCCGCCCGCGCCGCCATGAACCATCCCCTTTCGCCTTGCGAGCCCTCCCCCCATGACACTCACCCCTGATTGCCAGCTCAACCAGCCTGGCCAGATCAGCACTGAGCCACAGCGCAACCCGGAGCCCCGGATCCGCAAGCCCGGCCGGCCGCACACCGACTCCGAGGCCTACCGGCAGGCCTATGGCCGCATCAACGGTGTGGTGGTGGTGGGGGAAACCCTGGCCCACCACCACTTCCGCCTGCTGGCCCGCGCCATCCCCGCTGACGGGGCTGAACTGCTGCGGCTGGGGCAGATGGAGGGTAACCATGCCCGCGAGTTGAGCGAATGCGCCAGAAATCTCGGCGTCCGACCCGACATCCGTCTGGCCAAACAGCTGTTCGCGCCACTGCACCAGCTGTTTCGCCAGTGCGACGAGCGCGGCGACATCACCGGTTGCGTCGTGATCCAGTGCCTGATCGTCGAGTGCTTCGCGGTGGCGGCCTATCGCAACTACCTGCCGGTGGCCGATGCCTTCGCCCGGCCGATCACCGCCGCCGTGCTCGCGGATGAGAGCGAACACCTCGACTCCGGCGAGGTGTGGCTGAAGCAGCGCTTCGCGGCGGTGCAGGCGGCGGTGTCGACCATCTGCCTGCAGGCCCTGCCCACCACCCTGGCGATCCTGCGGGCCCTGGTGGACGACATGCGCGTGATCGGCATGGATCCCTATGAGCTGGTGGCGAGCTTCGGCGAGGGCTTCCAGCAATCGCTGGAAACGATCGGCTTCGGCTCCAGCGAGGCCGCCCGCCTGCTGCGCCGGGCGATGGCGGCCTGAACACGGACGGCTTGGCGCCAAGCGCGTGGGCGGTGGGCGCCAGGCCCGTGGGCGGTGGGCGCCAGGCCGTGGCCAGGCGGCGGTGGCTACTGGGGATGACCGACTGAGCAAGCCTGACTAGACAGGGGGGAGCTCCGGTGCAGCTGGGACCTGAGCACCCAACCGCCGCAGAGGCCAGGCCATGGAGCAAGCCACACGGCCAGCAGCCGAGCACGCCAACCCCAAGGGGCGAGCCCGACCCCTCAATCCCCTGGTGCCACTGACTGCGGCCGGAGCCCTGGCACTGGTGGCCTTGGCGTTCGCCTGGGGGCAGAGCCAGGCCACCCTCAACGAAGCGGTCCGTACCAGCCGCAGCCTGGCGGTGCTGGTGGCGCTCTCGGATGTGGAGCGAGGCCTGCTGCACAGCGATCTCGGCGCCCTGGCCAGCATCCTCAACACCGAACCGGTCGCGCCGATCCCGTGGAGCGGCTACGGCCTGCAGGATCAGTCGCTGGCGGAGCTGAAGCGGCTGACGGCAGACAACCTCGACCAGCAGACCCGCTGGAACCAGCTGCGGCTGGCCCTCGATGGCCACGAGCGGCTGCTGGAGCGCAGCGTCAAGCTGGCGGTCAGCGGCAACAGCGCCGCGGCGCGCCAGGTGCTGAGCCGGCAGGTCAACCCTTCGTTGGCCGCGATCCTGGGGCAACTGCGCACCATGACGCGCGATGAGCACCAGCTGCTCCAGAGCCGCAATGCCCTCCTGAACCTGCAGCGCCAGCGCCTGCAGCAACTTCAGGCCATCAGCATGGTGTTGATGCTGATGCTGGTGAGCCTCAACCTGGTGCTGATCAGGCGGGAACGCCAGGCTCGCAAAGCCACGCAGGGTGCTCTGTTCAGCAGTGAGCAGCGCTTCCGCTACCTGTTCGAAAACGCCAGCGTCGGCATGACGATCACCACGCTTCCCGCCATGAACAACGACGGCACGGAGCTGGAAGCCAACGAGGCCGTGGCGATCATGCTGGGCTACAGCAAGGCGGATCTGAAGGCGTTGAGCCTGGAGAACCTCTGCGATCCTCAGGAGCCCCAGAGCCACGCCGCCGGCCTGGCCTCCTTGCTGGATGGCAGCAAAGCCTCCGCCCGGGTGGTGCAGTGCTACCGGCATCGCGACGGCCAGAAAGTCTGGGTGGATGAGGGATTGGTGTTGCGGCGCGACAGCAACGGCGCCCTGCTGGAGCTGATCACGATCATGCTCAACATCACCGCCCTCAAGAGCGAGGAGCAGGCCCTGCTGGAGAGAGTGCACTACACCCGCAGCCTGATCGAAACCAGCATCGATCCCCTGGTCACGATCAGCCCCGCCGGCACGATCGAGGACGTCAATGAGGCGACGGTCCAGGCCACCGGGCTGCCGAGGGGAGCGCTGCGGGGACGGGACTTCGCCGATTTCTTCACCGAGCCTGAGCGGGCCCGGGCCGGCTATCTGAGCGTCTTCCAGCGGGGCTCGGTGCGGGATTATCCCCTCACCCTGCGCCATGTCTCCGGCTCGCTGATGCCGGTGCTCTACAACGCCAGCACCTATCGCAATGCCCAGGGCGAGGTGCTCGGCGTCTACGCCGCCGCCCGTGACATCAGCCAGGTGCGGTTGATGGAGGAACAGCTGCGCAGCCTCAACACCGAGCTGGAAGCCAGGGTGCAGCATCGCACCGAGGAGCTCACCGAGGTCAACCAGGAGCTGGAGGCCTTTGCCTATTCCGTCTCCCACGATCTACGGGCACCGTTGCGGGCGGTGGATGGCTTCAGCCACAAGCTGCTCAAGGCCTATGGCGAGCAGCTCGATGCCGAGGGGCGGCGGCTGCTGCAGGTGGTGCGCGACAACGCCCAGCGCATGGGCCAGCTGATCGACGATCTGCTGCGCTTCTCCCGCCTGGGCCGCCGTGAGCTGCAGTTCGAACCGGTGGACATGGAGGCCCTGGCCCGGGGGGTGGCCGCCGAGCTGCTCAGCGCCGAGAGCAAGCGCCGGATCGAATTCGATTGCGGCCAACTGCCTGGGGCCAAGGGCGATGCCGCCCTGCTGCGGGAGGTGTGGGCCAACCTGATCGGCAATGCGATCAAGTTCTCGCGCGGGCGTGAGCCGGCCCATATCCGCGTGGCTGGGACGGTGGAGGGGGAGCAGATGGTCTATACGGTGCAGGATGACGGCGCCGGCTTCGACATGGCGTACGCCAACAAGCTGTTCGGTGTGTTCCAGCGGCTGCATCGCCAGGACGAGTTTGAAGGCACCGGCGTGGGCCTGGCCCTGAGCCAGCGGATCCTGCATCGCCACCAGGGCCGCATCTGGGGCGAGGGCAAGCCCGATGGCGGCGCCATTTTTCACTTCACCCTGCCACTCCACCCTGCCCTGGCAGCAACTGCCCTGCCAGCCCGCTCCGCCGATCGCTCCCGAATCCTTGAGGACAACCACCATGAGCTGTGACCTCTCTCCCCTGCAATTGCTGCTGGTGGAGGACAACGTCGCCGATGCCGAACTGACCATGGATGCCCTGCAGTCGACGGGTCTGGTGAACCAGATCAAGTGGGTGAAGGATGGGGCCGAAGCGCTGGAGTTGCTGCTGGGTGCTGAATCGGAATCAGCCGCCCGACTGGATCTCAAGCTGGTGCTGCTCGATCTGCGCCTGCCCAGGGTGGATGGCCTCGAGGTGCTGAAGCGGATCCGAGCCGATGAACGCACCCGGCTGCTGCCGGTGGTGGTGCTCACCTCCTCGCAAGAAGAATCCGACCTGGTGCGCGCCTATGACCTGGGAGCCAACAGCTATCTGGTCAAACCGGTGGAATCGGAAGCGTTCATGAAGTCGGTGGCGGATCTGGGGCTCTACTGGATGTTGCTCAACAAGCTGCCAGGAACCACCCGATGAGCCAGCCGGCCTCCTCGATCCGATCCGTGACCCTGTTGGTGGTCGAAGACTCGGCCGAAGATCTGGAGCTGATCGGCGATGCCTTGCGCGATGCCGGCCTGGAGCCGACCATCCGCGGCCTCGAGACCGAGCCCGCGTTCCGCGCCGCCCTCAGCCAGCCGCTGCCGGACGCCATCCTGGCGGACTGGACCCTGCCGGAGTTCTCCGGGGCACGGGCGCTGCAGATCGCCCGGGAGCTGGCGCCTGAAGTGCCCTTTCTGTTCGTGTCGGGCACCATTTCCGAAGCCGCGGCCCTCAGTGCCCTGCGCCAGGGAGCGGTGGACTACGTGTTCAAGCATCAGCTCGACAAACTCGGGCCCACCGTGAGCCGGGCGATCGCCGAAGCCAGGGGCCGGCGAGCGCTGATCAGCAGTGAAGAGCGCTATCGGGGCCTGTTTGAAACAGCGCAGGACGGCATCTTCATCCTCGAGGCCGACAGCGGCCACATCCTCGAGGCCAATCCCTTCATCTGTGAGCTGCTGGGGATGACGCCGCCGGAGTTGATCGGGAAGCAGCTCCTGGAACTGGGCGTCTTCCGCGACCAACAGGGTGCCCTGGAGATCTTCAAGGCGCTGCAGCAGCAGGGCTATGTGCGCCACGACAACCTGATGTTGCAGACGGCGAACGGCCAGATCCGCGAGGTGGAGTTTGTCAGCAACAGCTACGACGCCGGTGTGACCGCCGTGATTCAGTGCAACATCCGCGACATCTCCGATCGCCGCGCCGCCGAGCTGCTGGCTCTGCGCTATCAGGGCGAGGTGCTGCAGAGCCTGCATCAGATCGTCGGTGCCCTGGTGTCGCTCAATGAATCCCGCGATCCCTACACCGCCGGCCATGAACTGCGGGTCTCCGCCCTGGCCAGTGCAATCGCCACCGAGATGAACCTCTCACCCCAGCAGGTGGAGGGGGTCCGCATCAGCGGCCTGGTCCATGACGTCGGCAAGTTCACGATCCCCGCCGAGATCCTGACCAAACCCACCCGCCTGTCCGCCGAGGAGCTGGCCCTGGTGCGCACCCATGCCGAAGCCGGTTACGAGGCGCTGCGGACGATCCAGTTCCCCTGGCCCGTCGCCGAAGCGGTGCGGCAACACCATGAACGCCTTGATGGCAGCGGCTACCCCCAGGGCCTGAAGGGAGATCAGATCTGTCTGGAGGCGCGCATCCTGGCCGTCGCCGACACGGTGGAGGCGATGGCCACCAACCGCCCGTACCGCCATTCCCTCGGGATTGCGGCGGCCCTGGCCACCGTGGAGGCGGAGTGTGGCAGCCACTACGACCCCGTGCCCGTGGCGGCCTGTCTGCGCCTGTTCCGAGGCCAGGGCTACGCCTTCGCACCCACCAGCTACTGAACGGTTGGCGGCGAGCCTCACCAGGGCAGGGCCACGGCCGGCGGCAGATCCAGGCTGCCTTCGGGCAGGGCGCCGATGGGCAGCTCCCAGCTCTGACGACGGCCCCCGAAACGCAGCTGCAACCAGGTGATCACGGCGCTGTCCTGGGCCGCCACAGCCTCCTGGTCGGCGCTGGCCAGCGGCTCAGCCGCCAGCGACTGGGACGCCAGCGACTGGGACGCCAGCAGTTCGGGGCGGAGATAAAAGATGCCGCCATCGCCGCCAAGGCGGCTGCGGCGCTCCCGGATCAACTCCCCCAGCTGGCCATCGGCGCTGAGCTGGCCCCGGGGAGCAACGAGCAGATGCAGCACGGAACAGGCGGACACAGTCATGGGAACGGGGAAGAAGGGACAGGAAGGGGAGCTCAGGACCGGCGGCGGAGCCGACTGACGCCAGCCAGCCAGGTCCCGAGCCAGACAGAGATCGGGCCGATCAGCCAGGGAGGCGGTCGGCGGCGAGCCGCGCAACAAATCGCGACCACGACACAGCATAACAACGCTGCTGTTATACCGTTGGACTCAGCGGCGCTGTCCGGCCACCGCCACGCCCTTGATCGACGGCCGCGCCGGTGCCCTCCGGCCAGGTCTGTGAGCTCCAGTCTCTCCAGCCGGGCCAGCTGGCCGATCCCCGGCAGCGGAACTCAGCGGCGGCTTCTCCCCACCCACCTCCCTTGCTCGACACCATGACCAACGCCACCGAGACCCTCTCCGTCCACGCCAATGCCCGCGATGCGGCCCTGCGGCCGCGCCTCGGCCCCAGGGTGCGCCGGCTCCATGCCCGCATCGGCGCCGCCCACCACCAGGCCGAAGGCATGACCTTTTCGCGGGCCCTGCTCGATGGCCAGGCGGAACCACAGCAACTGGCGGCCCTGCTGCGGGCCCTGCAGCCCGGCTACGCCGTGCTGGAGCAGGACGGACCCGAACTGGGCGCCGCCCTGGGAGCCCGGGATCTGCCCTGGGGCGACCTCAGCCGCAAAGCGGCGCTGCAGCGGGATGTCGCCATGCTCGACGGCATCACAGCCACGCCGGCTTCGATCGCTTCAGCCGAGTGGGTGGCCCAGCTGCGCACCCTGGCCCAGCAGGCACCGCACCGGCTGATGGCCCATGTCTATGTGCGCTACGGCGGCGATCTCTCCGGCGGCCAGCAGCTGGGCAGCCAGGCCAACGCCATCCTGGAGCGCCATGGCCTGCCGAACCTGTCCTTCTGGACCTTTGAGCGGCCGACGGCGGACCTGAAGCTGGAACTGCATGAGGCCTTCGAGCAGCTGGAGCTCTCCGAGGCGGAAGAAGAAGAACTGCTGGAGGAGGCGGTGCTGGCCTTTCAAGCCACCCAGCGGCTGCTGGCCGAACTCGGCTGAACGGCGCAGTCTCGAGCCCCCTGCCAACGCACATACCGCGACTGCTTAGCGCGACTGAATTACGGCAACTGAATTCACCGCCACTCTTGAGCGATTACCGCCACCCATCACCGCCACGGCTTTCAGCCAAGGCTTACAGCCACGGCTGACCGCCACGGACCCTCACCCCTGCTGCCCGCCTCTTCCATGCCCTCGCTCACCAGCACCGCCTCCACGAGCACCGCCCTGGCCGTAGCGCTGCCCACCGCCCTGGCCACCAGCCCCTGCCTGAGCCCCCTGGAGCTGCTGCTCAAGTACGACCGTCCCGTTCCCCGTTACACCAGCTATCCGACAGCCTCGGCCTTCAGCACGGCGGTGGGGGCAGGCGAGATGGCGAAGCAGCTGGCCACCCCGGCCAGCGCACCGCTGTCGCTCTATGTGCATGTGCCCTTCTGCCGCCATGCCTGCTGGTACTGCGGCTGCAACCGCATCACCACCCAGCTGGGCTCGAAGGTGGTGGCGCCCTACCTGCTGGCCCTGGCGCGGGAACTGGAGCTGGTGAGTGCCCAGCTGCCGCAACGGCGACGCCTGGCCCAGCTGCACTGGGGCGGCGGCACGCCCAACTACCTCAACAACGGTGAGCTGGCCCAGCTGTGGGACCTGATCGCCCAGCACTTCGATCTCGATGCCGATCTGGAGGCCTCGATCGAGCTGAATCCCGAACTGGTGGACCGGGAGCAGATCCAGACCCTGCGGCATCTCGGCTTCAACCGCATCAGCTTCGGCATCCAGGATGCCGATCCCCAGGTGCAGGCGGCTGTGAACCGGGTGGTGCCGGTGGAGCAGCTGCGCCGCGTGATGGGCTGGATCCGGGAGGCCGACTTCCAGAGCGTCAACGTCGATCTGATCTGCGGCCTGCCGCTGCAGACCCCCGATCGCTTCAAGACCACCCTGGAGCTGGTGCAGGAACTGCGACCCGATCGCATTTCGCTGTTCTCCTTCGCCTACCTGCCCGAGCAGCTGCCGCTGCAGCGCAAGATCGCCGCCGCCGATCTCCCCGATCAGCGCCAGCGGCTGGCGATGCTCGACAACGCCAATCAGCTGCTGGTGGCCTGCGGCTACGACGCCATCGGCATGGATCATTACGCCCTGAGCAGCGACAGCCTGGCGATCGCCGCCCGCCAGGGCAATCTGCATCGCAACTTCCAGGGATACACCACCGGCGGTGAGCTGGAGCTGCTCGGGGTGGGACCGACGGCGATCAGCCAGTTCCACCATCTCTTCGCCCAGAACCATCGCGATCTCAAGGCCTATTACCAGGCCCTGGAGGAGGGGCAGCTGCCGGTGGAGCGGGGGCTGGAGGTGCGTGATCAGGATGTGCTCGAGCGCCGTGCCCTGATCCGGGCGCTGATGTGCCAGTTCAGCGTGACTGTGCCCCTGGCGGATTTCCAGACGGAACTGGCGGATCTGCAGGCCCTGGCCGCCGATGGCCTGGTGCAGCTCGAGCAGCGCAACGGCCGCCTGTCGGTGAACGTGACGACCCAGGGGCGCTGGCTGATCCGCACGATCGCGGCGGTGTTCGATCCGCTGCAGCGCCTGCAGGCCAGCGGTTCGCGGCTGGTCTGAAGCGCGGCGGGCGGCCCTCAGCAGATGCGCGGCAGCAACTCGCCGCTGAGGGGCACCAGCAGGCGCTCAGTGCCGAAGGCCGTGCGCAGCAGAACCCGCCCGCCGAATTGCCCCACGGCGCCGATCCAGGCACCCCCCAACGGCTTCAGCAGGGCCAGGGCCGCCTGGCAATCGGCGGCGGGCACCACCAGCAGGCAGCGACCCTCATTGGCCAGATGCAGCGGCTCGAAGCCGAGCAGCTCACAACAGCGGGCCACCGTGGCCTGCACAGGGATGGCGCCCTCCTCGACCAGCAGCTCCAGGCCGGCGGCGGTGCTCAGTTCCTGCAGGGCACTGGCCAGGCCGCCGCGGGTGAGATCGCGCAGGGCGTGCAGCCGCACCCCCGCCGCCAGCAGCCGCTGCACCAGGGGCCAGAGCGGGGCGCAGTCGCTGGCCAGGGGCGGCTGCAGATCCAGCCCGTGCCGGGCCGCCAGGATCGCCACGCCATGGCGACCGAGATCGCCGCTGACCAGCAGCTGATCTCCGGCCGTGATCGCCGCCGGCCCGATCGGCTCAGGAGATTCGAGCAGGCCGATGCCGCTGGTGTTGATGAAGATGCCGTCGCCTTTGCCCCGTTCCACCACCTTGGTGTCGCCGGTGACGATCGTGACGCCGCAGGCGCGGGCGCTGGCGAGCAGCGAGCCGATGATGCGGCGCAACAGGGCCAGCTCCAGCCCCTCCTCCAGGATCAGTCCCAGGCTCAGATGCAGCGGTCGCGCTCCCACCATCGCCAGGTCATTGGCGGTGCCGCAGACCGCCAGCGTGCCGATGTCGCCGCCGGCGAACTCCAGGGGCTGCACCACGTAGCTGTCGGTGCTGAAGGCGAGGCGACCGTGGGGCAACTCCAGACAGGCCGCATCGTGCAGCAGCTGCTCCGGATCGGCATAGAGACAGCGGAACTCCCGATCGATCAGCTGCTGCATCAAGGTGCCACCACCGCCATGGGCCAGGCGAATGCAGTCGCTCATCGGGTCCACCTGCCTCAGGTCAGAGCCGCCTCGGCGGCACCGCCTCGGCAATGCCGCCATCATCGCCTCAGCGGCGGTAGCGGTGGTAAGCGGCGCAGGCGCCCTCGCTCGACACCATCGGCGCGCCGAGCGGATGGTCGGGGCTGCAGCTGGATCCGAACGCCGGGCAATCGCTGGGCCGCGCCACTCCCCGCAGCACCGCTGCGGCGATGCAGACCTCGGGAGCCTCCGGCGCCTCGTCACTGACATCCAGCTCAAAGCGCTGGCGGGCATCGAGGCGGTCGTAGGGGGGGCGCAGCGCCAGGCCGCCGCCGGCGATCAGGCCCAGACCACGCCAGGGCTGATCCACGGGCTCAAACACCGCCGCCAGCAGATCCTGCGCGGCCCGATTACCACCGGAACGCACCGCCGCCGGATAGGCATTGCTGAGCCGGGCTTCACCCGCCTCCAGCTGCCGCACACAGGCCAGCAGCCCCCGCATCAGATCGAGTGGTTCGAAGCCGCTCACCACCACCGGCAAGCGGCGGCGATCGACCAGCTGCTGCAGCTCAGCCAGGCCCATCACGGCGGCCACATGGCCCGCCGCCAGGAAGCCCTGCACCTGGTGCTCGCTATCGCTGAGGATCGCCGCCATCGCCGGCACCACCCGCACATGGGCCTGCAACAGCGAGAGATTGCCCACGCCCAGCGCCAGGGCCTGGCGGGCCAGCAGAGCCGTGGCTGGAGCCGTGGTTTCAAAGCCCACGGCCAGAAACACCACCTGGCGCTGCGGCTGGCTGCGGGCCAGCTCCAGGGCCTGCAAGGGTGACGTCAGCAGGCGCACGTCGCCACCGGCGGCCCGCACCCCGAGCAGATCCTCTCCCCCGCCGGGAGCGGAACCCGGCACCCGCAGCATGTCGCCGTAGGAGCAGAGGATCACCTCCGAGCGGCGGGCCAGCTGCAGGGCGGCATCGATGGTGGCAGCGGGGGTGACACACACCGGACAACCGGGGCCATGCAGCAGACGCATCGCCGGCGGCAGCAACTGGTCCAGCCCCCAGCGCACGATCGCGTGGGTCTGGCCGCCGCAGACCTCCATCAGCGTCCAGGGCCGGGTGGTGATGCGGGCCAGTTCCGCCGCCAGCTCGGCCACCGCAGCGGCTGGGAAAGTCTGCTGGTCCCGTTTCACCACGGTCCGGGCGCCCTGATCGCGTCGTCACTGTGATACGTCTGCAGTGCCTTCATGTACTGGGACCGCTCATACTCAGCCGGATCGGGGCAACGGCGCTGACTCATGCAGCCGATCAGTTGACGCACACTGCCGTGGTCGTGCTCCTGCAACCACTGGCAGAGTTCATCGACCAGCCCGGTGATCCGGTCGGGGCCGTGACGCAGCAGCGCCCCCACCACCTGGGTGCAGCAGGCGCCCGCCATCAACAGGCGCACCACATCGGTGCCGCGGTGCACGCCGCCGCTGGCGGCCAGATCCAGGGGGTGACGGCCGTGCAGCAGGGCGATCCAGCGCAGCGGCAGCCGCAGATCGTGGGGGGTGGAGAGCAGCAGGTTGGGCCGCAGTTCCAGCGCCTCGATGTCGATGTCGGGTTGATAGAAGCGGTTGAACAGCACCAGGCCATCGGCGCCGGCGGCGGCGAGCCGTTTGGCCATGGCGCTGAAGTTGGTGAAGAAGGGGCCCAGCTTCACCGCCAGCGGCAGGCTCACCTCGGCCCGCACCTGCCGCACGATTTCCTCCACCTGGGCCTCGATCGCCGCACTGGAGAGATCGGGATCGGTGGGCAGGCTGTAGATGTTGAGCTCGATCGCCTGGGCACCTGCCGCCTCCAGCTGGCGGGCGATGCGCACCCAGCTGCCGGGATGGTGGCCATTGAGGCTGGCGATCAGCGGAATCGAGAGCTGGCGGCGGGCCTGCTCGATGTGGCGCAGGTAGAGGTCGTGGCCGACATGAAACAGCGACGGCTCACTGACGTAGCTGAGGGCTTCGCCATAGCTCTCGCTGCCCTGCAGGCTGAGGCGATGGTGCTGGAGCTGCTCCTGCTCGATCTGCTCCTCGAACAGCGAATGCAGCACGATCGCCGCCGCCCCGGCGCGCTCCAGGCCGGCGAGCTGGTCCATGGCCTCACTCAGCGGTGCCGCCGCCCCCACCACCAAAGGGCTGGAGAGCTCGAAGCCCAGGTAGGTGGTGGAAAGATCAGGGCTGCTCATGATGAGGACCCTCCAGGCGCGGTCTGCACGGACGAGGTCCCCATCGGCGACGTCGCAGCGGCGGCCGGCACACCCGGCTGGGCCGCCAGGGACCGGTACATGGCCCAGCGACGATCCAGTTCCAGCTGGGCCTGGGCCGCCAGCTGTCGGGCCCGCTCCGGCTGGCTGTAGCCGAGCATGCGGAAGCGATTCTCGCTGGCCATCGCCGCCGCCAGCGGCCGCGTCGGCGCCTTGACGTCGAGCTGCAGGGGGTTTTCGCCTCGCTCCAGCCGGCGCGGATCGTAGCGGTAGAGCAGCCAGCGGCCCGAATCCACCGCCAGCTTCTGCTGAGCCATGCCCTGGCTCATGTCGATGCCGTGGGCGATGCAGTGGGAATAGGCCAGGATCAGCGACGGCCCCGGATAGCTCTCAGCTTCCAGGAAGGCGCGCACGGTGTGTTCATCACGGGCCCCCATCGCCACACTGGCCACGTAGACATTGCCGTAGGTCATCGCCATCAGGCCCAGATCCTTCTTCGGCGCCGCCTTGCCGGCCGTGGCGAACTTGGCCACAGCCCCCCGTGGCGTCGCCTTCGACATCTGGCCGCCGGTGTTGGAGTACACCTCGGTGTCGAGCACCAGGGCGTTGACGTCGCGGCCACTGGCCAGCACGTGATCGAGGCCGCCGAAGCCGATGTCGTAGGCCCAGCCATCGCCGCCCACCAGCCAGACGCTGGTTTTCACCAGGGCATCGGCCAGCTCCAGCAACCGCAACAGCGCGGCAGCAGCCGGCTCCGCCACCTGGATCCCAGCTCCCCGGCTCCACGCCACTGTGTTCGACCCAGCCACTGTGTTCGACCCAGCCACCGTGCTCGGCTCAGCCGAGCACTCCGCCACCGCCAGCGCCTGCCGCAGCAGCCGCTTGAGCTCCCCCACCCGCTGGCGTTGCTCGACGATCCCCGCCTCATCGCTCTGATCGGCGTTGGCGATCGCCTCCACCAGCGCCTGCGGCAGCGGCGCTTGCGACAGCGTTGCTGCCACCCCATCCGGCCCGGGCTGGGCCAGCAGCAC
>CALPMR020000045.1 GCA_943324725.2 Bordetella parapertussis
AGCCAGGGCGATCGCCACCTGATCGCCCTGCAGTTCGATCACGCCGTCCTTGAGGGTGCCGCCGGTGCCGGCTGTGGCCTTGAGCGCCTTGAGCAGGGCCTTGGCCTCGGCCTCGGCGATCTCGAGGCCGGTGATGGCGGTCACCAGCTTGCCGCCCTTGCCGGCCTTGCTGCGCTGCACTCGCACCCGCTGCTGGGCCCTGGTGGACTCGGCCCGCGCCGGGGTGCCGCGCTGCAGACTCTCCGGCCGGCCGAATTCCTGCCAGCCGCCCTTGTTGGCCATGGCGTTCGTCCTCCCCTGCTGCAGATGGCTCGCGCCGCCATCTTGGGTGGGCGGCCGCCAGGGCGCTGCCGGGATCGCGCCGCCCCAGCGCGTCGCAGCAGCGCTGCCACCGGCTGTGAGCTCAGCCGATCCACAATCCGTTGGCGAAGCGCAGCGCATAGAGCAGCAGCAGCAGGCTGCCGAAGCCGAGCAGAAAGCGCCGCCAGCCGGGATGGGCGTCGAACCAGGCGCCGTACAGCATCAGCAGCGGCGCCGTGGCGAAGATGTGGCGCTCGAGGCTGATCGTGTTCTGCTTGAGCAGATAGAGCAGCAGGCTGGCGGCGCCGAACACCCAGAGCTCCAGCGGCAGGCGCCGGTAGCCCCAGATGGCCAGCAGCACGGCCCCGAGCACTACCAGCAGGTTGAGACCGGGCATGCCGGCCAGCAGCCAGTAGGCGAGGAGCACCACCAGCGACAGCACGAAGCTGGTCCCTGGCCGCCGTTGGCGCAGCCTGAAGGCCCCAAGCCCCAGCAGCAGCGTGGCTGTGATCAGGATCGGGTGGCTGCGATCGACCAGGGCTCCGGCCTTGGTGTTGGCCAGGCCGAGAAACACCTGGGACAGCAATTTGCGCCAGGAGGGCAGCCCGGAGAGATTGAGGCCCGGCTGCACATGCCAGGCCTGCTGGGCATGGACAAAGGCGAGCGGATCACCGCTGCGCTGCAGGTCGATCAGGGCGACGATGCCCACGCCAGCCAGGGCCAGCAGGGCCACCACCAGGCCGGCGGCGAGGCGGTGGCGGCGGCCATAGGCCACCAGGATGGCTGGGGCGATCACTAGACCGGTGGGGCGGGTCGCGGCGCTGAGGGCGCCGAAGATGGCGATGCGAGAGTCGTTCAATCGCGGCCGCAGCAAGGCCAGCAACGCCTGGCAGGTGAACAGCAGATAGAACGATTCCGTATAGGGAATCGCGCAGAAGATGCTCATCGGGTTGAAGCAGCTCAGCAGCACCACCGTTCTGGCGATGGCGCTGCCCTGGCAGTGGCGACTGAGCCGATGCAGCAGCACCAGGGCGAGCAGAAAGGCGCCGTTGCTGAACACGAGCGCCACGGCCAGGGGCGGCAGGTGCAGCAGGCTGGACGTCAGCCGGATCAGATAGGGAAAGACGGGGAAGAAGGCGAAGTTGTCACCGGCGTAGCCCTGCTGCACGATCTGCAGGTAATGGGCGGCATCCCATTGGCCCAGCCGGGAGGCCAGGGCGCCGGGAGGCTGCCGCTGCGTGGCGAGCATCAGCGGCCCGAAGAACAGCAGGCGGCTGAGCAGCCAGCTCCAGAACACCAGGGCTGGCAGCCTGGCGTCCTCGGCTTGGATCGCGGTGCTGGCCCCGGCGTGGGCAAGGTTGCTGCTGGGCTCGGTGGATGACATCGGCGGCCGGCTGGGCGTTGAGGGTGTGGCTCCTGGCCGGCCGACGCAGTCTCTACGCTGACAATCCGTCTTTCGAGCGCCGCCGGTGACCAGCACCATCCCGCCGATGCCCGCCGTCCATCCTGACGCTGCGGCGCTGCAACCCTCCGTCCGGCCCAATGCCCTCGGCCGCTTCGGGCCCTACGGCGGCCAGTACGTGCCGGAAACGCTGATGCCGGCCCTGGCGGAACTGGAGACGGCGGCGGCCGCGGCCTGGCGCGATCCGGCCTTCACCGAACGGCTGAACCATCTGCTGCGCGACTACGTCGGCCGGCCCAGCCCCCTGTACGAGGCGGAGCGGCTCAGCGAGCACTACCGCCGCCCGGAAGGCGGCCCGCGCATCTGGCTGAAGCGCGAGGACCTCAACCACACCGGCGCCCACAAGATCAACAACGCCCTCGGCCAGGCGCTGCTGGCCCTGCGCATGGGCAAGCAGCGGATCATCGCCGAAACCGGCGCCGGCCAGCACGGTGTCGCCACGGCCACGGTCTGCGCCCGCTTCGGCCTGGAGTGCGTCATCTACATGGGCGCCGAAGACATGCGCCGTCAGTCCCTGAATGTGTTCCGCATGCGCCTGCTCGGCGCCACGGTTCAGCCCGTCACCGCCGGCACCGCCACCCTCAAGGACGCCACCAGTGAGGCGATCCGCGACTGGGTCACCAATGTCGAGAGCACCCACTACATCCTCGGTTCGGTGGCCGGCCCCCACCCCTATCCGATGCTGGTGCGCGATTTCCACGCCGTGATTGGAGTGGAGGCGAAACAGCAGTGCCAGCAGGCCTTCGGCCGCTTGCCTGATGTGCTGGTGGCCTGCGTCGGTGGCGGCTCCAATGCCATGGGCCTGTTCCATCCCTTTGTCGAGGATGTCTCCGTGCGCCTGATCGGCGTCGAGGCGGCCGGCGATGGCGTCGCCACCGGCCGCCACGCGGCCACGATCACCGAAGGCCGAGTGGGGGTGCTGCATGGCGCCATGAGCCTGCTGCTGCAGGACAGCGAGGGCCAGGTGCAGGAGGCCCATTCGATCAGCGCCGGTCTCGACTATCCGGGCGTCGGCCCGGAGCACAGCTATCTCAAGGGCATCGGCCGGGCTGAATACGCCGCCGTCACCGACGATGAAGCGCTGGAGGCCCTGCAACTTCTCTGCCGACTCGAAGGCATCATCCCGGCCCTGGAAACCGCCCATGCCTTCGCCTGGCTGGAGCAGCTCTGCCCCACCCTCGCCCCCGGCACCGAGGTGGTGCTCAACCTCTCCGGCCGCGGCGACAAGGATGTCAACACCATGGTCGAGCGGCTGGGGGACCGGCTGGGGGGGTGACGCCCTGGGCGGTTGAACCTTCGCTGGCAGGGATGGGGCCGGCTTTGGCGGCTCCGTCCACTGCTGGCCTTGGCTGAATGAAGGGCAGCTGTCCGGCCGATCAAGCCCCTGCCTGAACTAAAGCGGATCCTGCTCCCAGGCGAAGCGCGGCAACCGCTGCAGGCCTTCCTGCATCGTGCGGGTCCACACCTCCATCGAGCGGTTCACTTCGTCGCAATCCTTTTCCAGCTTCACCCGGCGTGACACCCGCAGTTCATTGGCGGGCACCAGGGCGATTTCAAACGGTGGCCCCACCGTGAGATTGGCGCGGCGGGTGATGATCTGCGACACCAGGCAAAGGCGGGCGGCATCCTCGAGGGAAAGGCGGCTGTGGCCGATGTAATCGAGCGGTGGCTTGCCGTATTTGCTCTCGCCGATCTGTAGAAACGGGGTTTCAGCGGTGGCCATCACCGCATTGCCCTGGGGATAGATCAGATAGAGGCCATGCTTTTCGCCGGCGATCTGGCCGCCAAGAATGAAGCTGGCCTCGCCGGTGGCGCCCGCCTCCCGCAGGGAGGTGCTGAACTGCCGCTGCACGTCCACGCTCAACTTGCCGATGTAGTCGGCGGCCTCGAACAGATAGCGGGCGGTCAGCAGCGTCGGCGCGGCGCCGGCTGCACGCGGAGCGGCGCCTCCGGGTGAGCCGCCTGAGGGGCAGGCTGGGCCGTCGGCCGCCGGCTTCAGGTCCGCCTGTTCCGTCGCCGCCTCATGGTGCCGGTCGATGTCGCGGCGGATGCGGTTGAGCACGGCCTGGGTGGTGCCCAGATTGCCGGCCGCCATGATCACGAACAGCCGATCCTCCGCCGGCTGGAACACGTGCAGCTTGCTGTAGCTGGAGATGTAGTCCACTCCGGCATTGGTGCGGGAGTCGGAGGCGAAGACGAGGCCCTTCTCAAGCAGGAAGGCGACGCAGTAAGTCATATCGGAACTCTGGCGCCTCGTTCAGTTCAGGAGTTGCTGCAGGATCGTCGCCACGGAGCGCACAGCGGCGCGGGCCGTGGCATAGGCCATCCGCATCGGTCCCACCAGGGCCACATGGCCGCAGGATCCATCGGCGGTGGCATAGGCAGCCTGCACCACCGAACAGGCCTCCAGGGCCTGGTGGGGGTGTTCGCGGCCGATCCAGATGGCATCGGCGGGTGCGGCCGGGTTCAGCGAAGGGCCGAGCACCTGGTCGGGCTGGTGTTCGACCAGCTGCACCAGCGGTAGCAGGCTGGAGGTGCGACTGAACTCCGGCTGGCCCAGCAGCCCGCCCAGGCCGGCCGCCACCACCCCGTCGAGCTCGGCGGAGCGCAGCCGTTCGTGATGGTCGAGGGCCTGGCGCAGCACATCGCCACTGCGGCGCAGCTCCTCAGGCAGCCGCTCCCAGCAGATCTCGCCGCTCTGTTGGCGCAGGCGATCGTTGGTCCAGCGCTCCAGGATCGGCAGCTCCCGCTCGGCGCCGCTGGGCAGCCGCAGATTGAGGCTGGTGGTGAGTGCCGAGCCCTGCACCAGGAACACCAGCAGCCGGTCACTGCTGGCCACCAGCCGGATCGCCTGGAGTTGGGGTTTGCGGCGCTGGGGGCGGGTGATCAGGCTGAGCAGGCCGGTCAGATCGGCGAGGCGGCGGGCCAGATGCAGCAGCAGATCGTCCAGGGCAGCCCACTGCAGGCTCACCCCCGCCAGCTCCCGCTCCAGCTGGCGGGCGGCCGAGCCGGGTTCGGGCAGCAGCTGATCCACGTAGATCCGATAGCCCTGCTGGCTGGGGATGCGGCCGGCGGAGGTGTGGGGCTGGGTGAGCAGGCCGCGCAGTTCCAGGGCCCCCATGGCCGAGCGCACCGTGGCGGGGCTGGCCGGCAGGCCGAAGCGCCGCACCAGGGTGTGGCTGCCCACCGGCTCCACCGTGTCGACGTAGTGCCTCACCGTGGCCCTGAGCACATCCTGTTGCCGGCGCGGCAGGGTTTCCAACCCGATTGAAACAACGTGGTGAGTGGATCGTAGAGATCAGCCGGGCGGTAAGGCGTCAGCCACAGCACTCTTTCGTTGTCAAAAGGCACCAGGGGCGAGGGGGTGTGGTCGCGATCGGCGGGGGTGCCGGCAGGTGCTGGGGCTGCGATCAGCGCCGCTGCCTTGATGGGCCCTGACGATTGGGTTGGGCGCCGGCGGAGGCCTCCCTGCGGGGCGGAGCCTCCTGGGTCATCACGTCACCGTTTGCTTTGGTGGCCAGGCTTCCGGCCGTGGCTTGCCGGGCTGTGCTGGACGACCAGCTGCCTGGGTCGACCGGCTGCGGCACTCAGCCTGGTGCTGAGCGTGGGCGGGAACGGGGCTCAGTAGCGGGGCACCGAGGTGTCCACGGCCACGCTCCAGGCATCGATGCCGCCCTCCAGATTCCACACCTGCTGATGGCCATGCTCCTGGATCAGCCAGCAGCCGAAATGCCAGCTGCGCACCCCGGCGTGGCAGAGCACGGCCACCGGCCGCTGGCGCTCGATCAGGGTCTCGAGCTGGCTGAGCCACTCCTGGGAGCGGCTCAGGGGCAGATGCAGCACCGGATGGCTCAGCCGGGCCAGCTCCAGCTCCTGGTCCTCGCGCACATCCACCAGCTGGATCGCCTCCCCGGCCAGCAGGCGGGCCTGCAGATCGCCGGCGCTGATCGGCAACGGTGTGGCAGAACCTTCCCCGGTTGTGCTGGTGTCGGGCATGGGAACCGGGAGAGCGGCAGGATGGCCCCATCCTGCTGTGCGTGCATGAAGGGCCGCCCCTTTCTGGCGGTGGTGCTGGCCGTGGTGCTGCTGACCTTCAGCCTCGGCCTGGGGGGCTGGTGGCTGATCGGGCAGCGGGGGCCGCTGCAGCTCGCCCATCACGCCCTCTCCATCCCCCGGGCGGCCCGCTTCGTGCCGGCCCAGGCTCCCCTGAGCCTCTACTGGTTCAGTGATGGCGAGCAGCCCGTGGCCTATGCCAGGGCCGTGGCGCCGGCCCGCCAGCGCCGGCCTGCCGGCGAGGCGATCGCCCGCCTGCGCGATGGTGCCTTCGCGGCCGCCGGCCTCGATTACCACGATGAGCTGGCCCAGTGGCTGGGCCAGGGGATCGCCCTGGTGCTGTTCGACGATCCGGCGAGCGAGCCGGCCAGCAGCACCGCCGGCGGCCTGGCTTCCGGGGGCTGGCTGCTGGCCCTGTCGAGCCGCGATGACGAGGGCGCCCGCCACTTCCTGCAGCGCTTCTGGCAGACCCGCAGCCTGGCTGGCACCGATCTGCAGGTGAGCAGCTATCGCGGTATGGGGCTGATCAGCGGCCGCGGTGCCCTGGTCGGAGCCCGGGCGGTGCCGTTGGCCACCGCCCTCGTGGATGACGATCTGGTGCTGATCGCTTCGGGGCGCGGTGTGCTGGAGCGCGCCCTCGATGTCTCCCAGATCCCGGAACTCAACCAGGCCTCCCAGCCGGGCCTGCAGCGCGAACTCGATCACCTCGGCGAGGGAGCGGCCCTGCTGCTGGCCCGGCCCCAGGCCCTGGAGCAGTGGCTGGGCTGGCCCCTGCCGGCGTCGCCAGGGCAGCGGCCAACCCAGTTGCTGGCCTCGCTGCGCCCCGAGGGGCGGACGCTGGTGCTCCATGGCCATCTGCAGCTGCCCGCTCCGCTCGCGCTGGTTCCTGCGGCGCCCGGCACGACACCAACAGCCCAGACGGACATCGCCATGGCGCCCGGTCTCGTCGGCCCCGGGGTCGACGAGACCAAAGAAGCAAAGGCCACCGTTGTCGTCACCGATGTCGCTGCCGCTGTCAGCTCCGCCCCAATCGATCCAGCGCTGAGCACCCCGGTGGCCGCTCCGCTGAAGGCCCCGGCCATCACGGCGCCAACGCCGCTTGATCCAGCGTCTGCCGATCCAACACAGGCGCTTCCGAAGGCTGGCGCTCCAATGTCTGAACAGCCCACCTCTGCAGAGCCAACACTTTCAGGGCCAACTCCCTCTGCGCCCCGACCAGCCGCCGTGGCGCCCCCCCAGCCAGCGGCCGCCACGGCGGCTGCCGCACCCCCTCTGCAGCCGGCCGATCCCGTCCAGCAGCAGCAGTTGCTGGACGGCCTCAGGGGCCAGCTCACCAGCTTGTTGTTGCTTCAGAATTCCGCCGCCCAGTTGCAGCTCCCGCTGCTGCAGCCCCTGGTGCAGCCGCTCCTGGCCAGCACACTCGCCGGCGGCAGCTTCCCTGGCACGGCTGCCTTCGCTGGCACGGTTCACTTCGCTGCGGGCGCCGGTGCGTTGGTCACCGACACCGGCGAGACCGCCCCGGCCAACGGCGAGACAGTCCGGGCCAACGGCGAACAACGCCAGGCAGCGAGCAACCAGAGCCAGGGGTCGGGCCAGAAACACCCGGCCCCTGGCGACAGACGTCGGGCGGCCGGCGATCAGCGCCCGGTTCCAGCCAAGGGAGCGGCGGCCGGTCCCCTTCCCTTGCTGGTGGCCCGGGTGGCTGAGGGGCCGCTGCTGCTCGCCTCGGGCCCCAATGGCTGGCAGATGGGCACCGCCAGCGACCAGCCGGCGCCGCCGCGGCTCGAGCCCGCCCTGGCGGCGGCGGGTCTGATCCAGGCACCCCTGGAGCTGGGGGATCGCTCGCTGCAGGTCTGGACCCGGCTGGAGGCCCGCAGTCCGCGGGGCGGCCAGGCAGGCAGTGCCGGCGAGACCCTGCAGGCGCCCCTGGCGGCCTGGCGTCTGGTCAACGGCCCCCTGGCCTGGTGGGGCCGCAACCTGGCCGTGCTCGATCAGCCCGCCGGCGGCCGCGGCAGCCAGCAGCTGCAGGCGGCGCTGTTGGCCCTCGACCACGCCGAAGCTCCCCTGCAGTGGGCCTTGATCGAGGCGCCCACCCGGGAGTTGCTGCGCTCCTGGCAGCCCTGGCAGATGCTCTCGGCCCTGGCTGGGGGCGGGCTGGACGGGTCGGTGCGGGGGCTGGCCCTGGCGCTCGAGCCGAAGGGCCGCACCGTTCACCTCCAGGCCCGACTCAGCTTTGATCCCTGATGGCACCCACCGAGCTGGCTTTCACCGCGATGGCACCGATCGAACTGCTGTTGCTGCGCCATGGCATCGCCGAGGAGCGCAGCCCGGAGCGGCCGGATCGCACCCGGGCGCTGACCGACAAGGGCCGCCAGCGCACCAGGGCGGTGCTGGAGCGGGCCCTGGCGCTGGGTCTGGTGGCCGATCAGCTGCTCTCGAGCCCCCTCACCCGGGCCCGCCAGACGGCGGAGATCGCCAGATCCGTCGGCCTGGCGCCAACCCTTGAACTGAGCGAGACCCTCGAGCCCGGTCACGATCCCCTGCCGCTGCTGGTCACGGCCCTGGCCGCTCTGGCCACGACCCGGCCCGGCAGCGATGCGCTGTCGCCCCAGCGGCGCCGGCTGCTGCTGGTGGGGCATGAGCCCGACCTGGGGCTGCTGGCTGCTCGCCTGCTCGGGGCCACCCCGGGGGCGATCGAGCTGCGCAAGGCGGGCCTGGCCCTGCTGGCCCTGCCGGCTGGTCCCACGCCCGGCAGCGCCAGGCTGCGGCTGCTGCTCAGCCCCCGCAGCCTGCTCGGCTGAGATCGCTCAGGTGGCAGCCAGCGCTACGGCGTGGGCTTGACGTCGCCATCTAGGTTCGCCAAATCGGACCCGATCGCGATGGCGGCAAAAATCACCCCTGAAACAGCGAGCCCCTCAGGGGCAGCCGATACCGGTGCGGCCATGGGCCCGGCGCAGACGGCAGTGCCGCAGCCGGCTGCCCAGCTGGCCAGCGCTGCCAGCACTCCCGTCTTTCGTCCCGGCCTGGAGGGGGTGCCAGCCACCCAGTCGGCGATCTGCGACATCGACGGCAGCCGTGGTGTGCTCACCTATCGCGGCTTTCCCGTCAACCAGCTGGCTTCCAACAGCAGCTTTCTGGAAACGGCCTACCTGCTGATCTGGGGGGAGCTGCCCACCATCTTCCAGCTGCGCGATTTTGAGCAGGAGGTGCAGATGCACCGGCGGGTGAGCTTCCGCATCCGCGACATGATGAAGTGCTTCCCGGCCAGTGGCCATCCGATGGATGCGCTGCAGGCCAGTGCCGCTTCCCTCGGTCTTTTCTATTCGCGCCGCGCCCTCTACGACCCCCAATACATCACCGAGGCGGTGGTGCGGCTGATCGCCAAGATCCCGACGATGGTGGCAGCCTTCCAGCTGATCCGCAAAGGTCAGGATCCGATCCAGCCCCGCGACGATCTGGCCTATTCGGCCAACTTTCTCTACATGCTCACCGAGCGGGAGCCCGATCCCCTGGCGGCTCGCATCTTCGATGCCTGCCTGATCCTGCATGCCGAGCACAGCCTCAACGCCAGCACGTTCAGCGCCCGTGTCACCGCCAGCACCCTCACCGATCCCTACGCCGTCGTGGCCTCGGCGGTGGGCACCCTGGCCGGGCCCCTGCACGGCGGCGCCAACGAGGACGTGCTCGACATGCTCGACGAGATCGGTTCGGTGGAGCGGGTCGAGAGCTGGCTCGATCGGGCGATCGCCGAGAAGCGCAAGATCATGGGCTTCGGCCATCGTGAATACCGGGTCAAGGATCCGCGCGCGGTGATCCTGCAGGGCCTGGCCGAGGATCTGTTCCTGCGCTTCGGCCACGACAGCATGTACGACGTCGCCCGGCGTCTGGAGGCGGTGGCGGCCGAGCGGCTGGGGCCCAAGGGCATCTTCCCCAACGTCGACTTCTATTCCGGGCTGGTGTACCGCAAGCTCGGCATCCCCCGGGATCTGTTCACGCCGATCTTCGCGATTGCCCGCACCGCCGGCTGGCTGGCCCACTGGCGCGAACAGCTCGGAGCCAATCGCATCTATCGTCCGACCCAGATCTACACCGGTTCCCTCGAGCGGCCCTGGCTGCCGCTCGAAGGTCGACCGACCCCCTCCTAAGGTCCACCCACCCCCTTTGCCCGCATGGAGACGACCGCCCTCGTGAGTTCAGGTCTCGATCTGCAGGCCAGCTTCGTCGACACCCTGCAGGGCCTGGGCGTCAGCCCCGGCGCCGCCCGCCTGCTGTGGCTGCCCCTGCCGATGGTCACCGTGCTGGTCGCCGCCGTGGTCGGCGTGCTGGTCAACGTCTGGCTGGAGCGCAAGATCTCCGCCGCCGTTCAGCAGCGCATCGGCCCGGAATACGCCGGCCCCCTCGGGGTGCTGCAGCCGATGGCCGATGGCCTCAAACTGGTGTTCAAGGAGGACATCATTCCGGCCCGGGCCGACGGCCTGCTGTTCACGCTCGGGCCGGTGCTGGTGCTGGTGCCGGTGATCCTGTCCTGGCTGGTGGTGCCCTTCGGTCAGAACCTGCTGATCAGCAATGTGGGGGTGGGCATTTTCCTGTGGATCTCGCTCAGCAGCATCCAGCCGATCGGCCTGCTGATGAGCGGCTATTCCAGCAATAACAAATATTCGCTGCTCGGTGGCCTGCGGGCGGCGGCCCAGTCGATCAGCTACGAAATCCCCCTGGCCCTGGCGGTGCTGGCGATCGTGATGATGAGCAATTCGCTCAGCACCGTCGACATCGTCAACCAGCAGAACGGCGCCGGCATCCTCAGCTGGAACATCTGGCGCCAGCCGGTGGGTTTCGTGATCTTCTGGATCTGCGCCCTGGCCGAATGCGAGCGCCTGCCGTTCGATCTCCCCGAGGCGGAGGAGGAGCTGGTGGCCGGCTACCAGACCGAGTATTCGGGCATGAAGTTCGCCCTCTTCTATCTGGGCAGCTACATCAACCTGGTGCTCTCGGCCCTGCTGGTGTCGGTGCTCTACCTGGGCGGCTGGGGTTTCCCGGTGCCGGTGGAGTGGCTGGCTGGCTGGCTGGGCCAGTCGGTCGATGCCCCGGTGGTGCAGGTGATCACGGCCACCACCGGCATCGTCATGACCGTGCTCAAGGCCTACCTGCTGGTCTTCTTCGCGATCCTGCTGCGCTGGACCGTGCCCCGGGTGCGGATCGACCAGCTGCTTGATCTGGGCTGGAAGTTCCTGCTGCCGATCGCCCTGGTCAACCTGCTGGTCACCGCCGCCCTCAAGCTCGCCTTCCCGATGGCGTTCGGAGGCTGAGACCGTTCGTCAGCTCCGGGTTTTCCCGGTCAAGATGGTCCGGGCACCGTTTCGCCGGATCCGCCCCTTTCCCCAACCAGCACCATGTTCGGGTTCCTCAAGAAAGTCGGTGACTACACCAAGGACGCGGTCAGCGCCGCCCAGTACCTGGGTCAGGGCCTGGCGGTCACGTTCGACCATCTCAAGCGCCGGCCGATCACGGTGCAGTACCCCTACGAGAAGCTGATCCCGTCGGAGCGCTATCGGGGCCGCATCCACTACGAGTTCGACAAGTGCATCGCCTGTGAGGTCTGTGTGCGCGTCTGCCCGATCAACCTGCCGGTGGTCGACTGGGTGATGAACAAGGCCACCAAGAAGAAGGAACTGCGCAACTACTCGATCGATTTCGGGGTGTGCATCTTCTGCGGCAACTGTGTGGAGTATTGCCCCACCAACTGCCTGTCGATGACGGAGGAGTACGAGCTGGCGGCCTTTGATCGCCACAGTCTCAACTACGACAACGTTGCCCTCGGTCGCCTGCCCACCAGCGTCACCAGCGATCCGGCGGTGTTCGCCCTGCGGGAGCTGGTCTATCTGCCCAAGGGCGTGGTTGAGCCCCATGGGGTGCCTGCCAATGCCCCTCGGGCCGGCAAGCTGCCCGAGCAGGTGCTGGCCACCCTGCCCAGCACAACCGCCACTGTCTCCGCTGCGACGGCCTCTGCTGCAACAGCCTCCCCGGCGGCGACCGTTCAAACTGCCAGCAAGCCAGCGGCTTCCGAGCCACCGGCCGCCGACCAAGGAGCCCAGTCCTGATGACGATCGCTTCCACCATTCAGCAGCTCTGCTTCCTGACCCTGTCCGCCGTGGTGGTGCTGGGGGCCCTTGGGGTGGTGCTGCTGCCCAACATCGTCTACTCCGCCTTCCTGCTGGGCGGTGTCTTCCTGGGCATGGCCGGCCTCTACTTGCTGCTCAATGCCAGCTTCGTGGCGGCGGCCCAGATCCTGGTCTATGTCGGCGCCGTCAACGTGCTGATCCTGTTCGCGATCATGCTCGTCAACAAGAAGGAGACTCTGGCGGCGATTCCGGGCCTGCTGCTGCGGCGCCTGCTCTCCGGCGGCGTCTGCGCCGGCCTGTTCGTGCTGTTGCTGCGGGTCGCCTTCACCACCCACTGGGCCCTGCCCGGGCCGCAGCCGGTGGGCGAGGAGGCCACGATCCGCATCGGTGAGCATCTGTTCAGCGACTATCTCCTGCCGTTCGAGCTGGCCTCGGTGCTGCTGCTGATGGCGATGATCGGCGCCATCGTGCTGGCCCGCCGCGACGTCTACAGCAGCGATGTGATCACGGGGGAACCCGTGGATCAGGGGCTGATCGAGAAAACCCGTACGCCCCTGCTGATCGATTCCACCGCCGTCGATGGCCAACCCCTGCTGGAGACCACCCCATGAGCGCTGATCCCATAGCTGTCACCCGGAATGCTTCCGAAGCCGTCACGATTGCCTTCGGCGCCTCGATCCCCCTGCAGGCCTACCTCGCCGTGGCCGCCCTGCTCTTCTGCACCGGCGTCTGGGGTCTGATCAACAGCCGCAATGCCGTGCGGGTGCTGATGAGCATCGAGCTGATGCTGAATGCGGTCAACCTCAACCTGATGGCCTTCTCCGACTATCTCGATGGCCAGCTGATCCGCGGTCAGGTGTTCGCCATCTTCGTGATCACCGTGGCCGCCGCCGAAGCGGCCGTCGGTCTGGCGATCCTGCTGTCGCTGTATCGCAATCGCGAAACGGTCGATATGGAGCGTTTCAACCTGCTGCGCTGGTAGCTCGGTTGGAGTCCTGATGTGCCCTGTAGGCGATGCGGCTTGAACGGATCTGGTTGATCGTGCGCCGTGGCAGTCAGGCGGCCCAGCGCCAGGCAAGGCGCTGCGCCGAGGATCTGCAGCAGCAAGGGGTCAAGGTCACGGTCGCCTCCTGCGGCCTGGCCGCCAATCCCTTCCCGGGGCTGCTGGCCACCGAGCCCGGTCTGCCCGATCTGGCCCTGGTGCTGGGCGGCGATGGCACGGTGCTGGGGGCGGCGCGCCATCTGGCCCGGTTTGAGGTGCCGATCCTCAGCTTCAACATCGGCGGTCACCTCGGCTTCCTCACCCATGACCGGGCTCTGCTGCGCCTCGATGGCGAGGACACCCTGTGGCAGCGCCTGCGCGACGATCGCTTTGCCCTGGAGCGGCGCATGATGCTCGAGGCCCGCATTGATCGCGGCGACGGCGTGCCCCAACCCGGCGATGGCGATCGCCAGGAGGATGGCGCTGCTCCCGATGTGGCGGCCGAAGGGCCCCACGGAGCCCTGAATGATTTCTATTTCCGCCCCTGCCTCGATGAGGTCTCGCCCACCTGTGTGCTGGAGCTCGACATCGATGGCGAGGTGGTGGATCAATACCGCGGCGATGGCCTGATCATCGCCACCCCCACCGGCTCCACCGGCTATGCGATGGCGGCCGGGGGGCCGATCCTCCATCCCGGCATCGAGGCGATCGTGGTCAATCCGATCTGCCCGATGAGCCTCTCCAGCCGGGCGGTGGTGGTGCCGCCGCGGGCCCGGCTCACGGTCTGGCCCCTGGGCGAGAGCAGTCGGCGCGTCAAGCTCTGGAAGGATGGCGCCCACGCCACGGTGCTGGAGCCCGGCGATCGCTGCGTCGTTCAGCGCGGCCCCCATCCGGCCCTGATGGTGCTGCTGGAGCAGAGCCCCTCCTATTACCGCACCCTCACCCGCAAGCTGCACTGGGCCGGCAGTCTCACCAGCGTCGAGCCTTCCCACAACTGAAAGCCCTCCCA
>CALPMR020000046.1 GCA_943324725.2 Bordetella parapertussis
AGCTACGGCCAACGGGGGCGATGATCCGCTCCTGCCCGCAGGCCCGCACCTCCACCTCCTTCACAGAATCGGGCAGGCGCAGATCGGCAGGGATACGCACGGCCTGGCTGCGGTTGCTGAGGAAGAGCTTGGTGATGGCGACCATGATCAACCTGGGATATACGCGCAGTCTATCCCCGGTGCCCTGGCGAGGCGGGCATCGATCACCACCATCAGCGCCCGGTGCGGCTCTCGGCCAACGCTTCCAGGATGCTGTCGCGCTCGATCGGCAGGGAGGGGAATGCGTTCAGAAGCTCAGCGTTGTCGGCGCGACGGGTGGATTCGGCGAGCTTCTCCAGCCTTGCGGCCACCTCATCGGGTATGTGGCGGATGTTGAGGGTGCGCATCAAGGAGCCTGCAGGCCACTTAAAATGCCCCCATGACCAGCCTTCATGCCATCGAAGCTGCCGTGGAGCAGCTGGATCCCGCGGGCCGCGCTGAGTTCAGGGCCTGGTTCGAACAGTTCGACCTGGCCGAATGGGACCAGCAGCTGGAGCAGGATGTTCAGGCCGGAACGCTGGATTGGTTGGCCGAGGAAGCCCTGGCTGATCTGGCGGCCGGTCGCTGCAGCGAGCGTTGAAGCACCAGGCGAGTCCCCGCTTCTGGCGCTGTTATGAAGCCCTACCGCAGGCGGTGTGCGACCAGGCTGATCGGGCCTATGAGCTGCTCACGGCCGATCCAAGGCATCCCTCCCTGCATCTCAAGACGATCGGACGCTTCTGGTCAGTGAGGGTGGGACTGCGCCACAGGGCCCTGGCCATCGAAGCGGGTGAGGACCAGCTGTTGTGGGTGTGGATCGGCACCCACGCGGAGTACGACCAGCTGCTCAAACGGGCCTGATCCCATCGTCGCTGCACCGCACGTGTGATCTGGGCGAGTCGACTGCCACGGGGTTCACAGCTGACCAGGAACAATCGGGATCGTCTTGGGAGAGTGTGTTGCGGCCGGCCTATGGCTCGCGCTTGACCTGGCTCAAGGTGAGCCCCTGGGCGTTCTTCCATTCCTTCCAGCCATTGGCGCCGCAGGGCCCGCGCCGCCCCCAGCCAAGGCCGCTAAGCTGTTGTACGAATCGTTGCACGGACGGCGCCATGGTGATCGGCGTGCGGATGGAGCCCGAGCTGGAGCGCAGGCTCGACCAGTTGGCCCATCAGCTGGGCAAGAGCCGCAGTGCCTGCATTCGCGAGGCCATCAGCCAGTACCTGCTCCGCCACGGCGACGACCAGGAAGCCCGCCGCCAGTCGCAACGGCTGGCCGACCTGGAACCCCCGAACTGGAGCGAGCAGGTGCCCGACTGGAGCGACTGGACCACATGACGGAGGCTGCGGCGACTCTGAGAGCGACCCTGCGCCGAGGAACGGTGGTGACCGTCGCCAGTGCTGGGGTGTATTCCGGCAAGCCACGGCCAGCGGTGGTGGTGCAGGCCGACCGCTGGCTGCAGGCCCATCCCAGCGTCACGCTCTGTCCGCTCACCAGCTCAGTGGTCGAGGCCCCGCTGGTGCGGATTGCGGTGGCTCCCTCGCCACGCAATGGCCTGCACAAACCATCGCAGTTGATGGTGGACAAGCTGTTCAGCGTGCCGATCCAGGCGCTTGGGGCGGTGGTGGGGCAGCTGGAGCCCCAGGTGCTGATCGAACTGGATCTGGCCCTGAGGGACTGGCTGGACTTGTCCTGATCGACCCTCAGTCGCTCAGCCGAACCCTCCGTATCCACGACGGGGTGCTGCTCATGCAGCCACGGCCTCGGGCACCAAGCCACGCTCATCGATCTGGCCGGTGACGGCGGCGGAGATCAGGGCGGAGCGGCGTTCTTGGAGGAGGTCAATTGCGCGTTGGGCTTCGGCGGAGAGAGTGTTGAGCGTGGCGCAAGCGCAGTCCAGATACTTCGCGATAGCATGCTGCTCATTAGCAGGCGGAAGTATCACCCGCAAAGAAGTCAGATCCTTGTAGTAGATCGCAGCAACACTCGTTGTCCCTTTCGTCAGAGCCCGAAGCTGAGAAAGGCCGAACTTAGAATTGAAGAAATAACTCATGAATTCATGGCTCGCGACTTTGGCCGGAATAAAAGCAATCCGCAGAATATTCGAATTGTAGATAGCTCTAGGAAGCTCTCCTCGCCAAATCGCCACCTTGCCAACCAGGTCGAGACTGTTTCTTGTGTTAAAAAGGAAATCACCATTCCTTAATGCTTTTGAGTCGCTGAACTCGATGCCATCCGGCAATTACTCTACCTTGTCTAGCTTGATATGTCCACGGTCCAGATTGCCCATCTTCATGACCGGCAAGCGTTCATTCCCTTCGGAGGATTCGTAGTTATCTCCTAATTCCGCCTTCAAAATGAGCACGCCCAAGAACGGCACCTCCCAATGCTCCGGCACCTCCTCCAGCCACTCCACGCCGCTGGGCTTGTAGGCCGGGTAACGGGGGAAGCTCATGAACGTCCACTCCAGTACCCCGGCTGCCGATGGAGGTGCATGACGGCCAAAATCAGAAGCTCCGATTTTTGCTTATCAACAGAGTAGATCACGCCATAGGGGAAGCGGTGAACCAGGCAACGACGGACCTGATCATCCCAAACGGGCCAAATGACTGGGTTGGCCTTGATTCGCTCAACTGCTGCGACTATCTCAATGGCAAATTGATAGCCAAGACCTGGCTCGCTGCTTTCAAGAATCTGCATCAATCAAACCGACGCCAGATCTCAGCAAAAACGTCTTCACCGGCCACAGGCTTGACGACGCCAGTCTGAATGTCCTGCAATCGCCTTGCAGCCAGATCGGCCCACTGCTGATCGACCTCAGACGCCGTCTGATGGAGGATCAGATCAGAAGGTGGGGTGGCTTCGCCGGGAACACTCATCGTTGATCCTCCTCGCAGGCCAGCAACCGCTGCAGGTTCGCCCGCACGCCGCTGCGATCCACGGCGGCCAACTGGCCGAGCTGGCCCAGCAGCAACCGCTCATCCAGGCTGAACAGCTTGAACCGCACGCAGCAGGCCTGGTTCAGTCCGGCAGCAGCAAGATCCTGAATCGGCCAATCCAGCGGCCAGCAGGATCGTTTGGCTGTGGTGATCATCGCCAGCAGCACATGGGCCGAGCCGCGCTGGAAGTCGGGATGCGACAGCACCACGGCCGGCCGGCGTCGTTGCACGGCACGATCGGTGAATGGGAAGGGCACCCGCACCACCGCGAAGGGTTCAAAGATCGGCAAAGGCTTCCTCGTCTTCCGGGGAGGCCCACTCCTCCAACCCACCCTCCACGCCCCGCAGATAGGTGAGATCCAAGGGGCTCACCAGCCGCACCCGCACATCGCCATCGTCCAGATCCCAGCGCAGCTGATCGCCTTGGCGCAGGTTGAGGGCGTCGCGGATGGCCTTGGGGATCGTCACCTGGCCCTTCGCTGTGATGGTGGCGAGTTCGATCTCTGGCATCACCCCAAGGAATCAGGCTGGCCTTGTCTTCGGTGATCTTACTGCCTTACCTCCTTTCTGGATGCCGCAGCGCTCAAGGTCTTCGCACAACAGAGCCTGCCGCTCCAGCTCCAGGGAGGTGGCCACATCGATGCCTTCGACCACCGCGCAGGCCGGATTCCGTTGAAACAGCGGCAGGTCGTCGTCGTCGATCTGGAGCGTGGTGTCAGACCCCATCGCTCGTCCCCGGCGGGTTGTCGAGTTCAACCCCCTGGAGGATGCGCAGTTCACCGTCGACCTGCACCACAATCCCTGTGCCAGTCTGCCGGGCCAGCTCCCGGGCACGCTGGCCAGCTCGCAGCAGGGCAGCGGAAACCCGATCGAGATCGGGATCATTGAGTTGGCTTGTAAAACCCAGGCTCATCGGTTTCTCCCCTCTGCAAGCAGGACAGGCGCATCGCCTCCATTATCGATCAACTGCCAACCGTCGACGGCAGAGCGGTAGTGCTGATCAAAATTCGCCAGACCTGCGGTGAATCGTCGCTGGATCACGGGTTCAGGGATGGAATGGCCTCCTTGGCTGATGCGCAGCCGCACTCTCTGAATCGCAGCGTCTGCGCTGGTGAGCTTGAGAAAAATCAGCTTGATTCGATAGCCAGCGCGCCGCCAGTGTTCAATCCTTTTCAAATACCCCTTCCCCGCCAACGTGGTTTCAAAGGCAAAGCTGATGCCTTGAGCCCCGCAGCGATCAATCTCCCCCAACATCAGCCGCCCCGCCCGTCGAGCTGCAAGCTCCGGCGCAAACGGCGACAGGCCAGCGGCGATCAGATCGGCATTGATGAAGGTGGTGATGCCAACCTCCAACGGCAGATACTCACGGGCAAACGTGGTTTTGCCGGCGCCACTGGGCCCGGCGATGATGATGATGCGCTTTTCAGGCACTGAGGCCCCCAATCATCGCCAGGATCCGATCCGTCACCAACTTCAGCTCGGCATCGATCACATCCAAGGGCCGGGGCGGGGTGAACACATAAAAGTGGCGGTTGAAGGGGATCTCGTAGCCCACTTTTGTTTTCTCGTGGTCGATCCAGGCGTCGCCCACATGGGGCAGCACCTCGCGCTCGAAGTAGGTCTGCACGTCTTCTGAGAGCGGCACATTTTCGGTGTCGCGCAGGCTGGAATCAGCCTGGGATTGGCCCTTGGCCTTGCCGCGCTGGCCCAGCACAACGTTGCCGGCTTCATCCCGCAGCGGGCGCTCCACCGTGATCGTGCGGTAACCGAAGTCTTCGGTGCGGAAGATGCGGCTGATCGGCTTGCCGTTGTATTCGGCTTCCTCGAAATTGCCGAACAAGCGGGTGATTTTCTCGATGTGCTCGGGGCTCAGTTCCTTGCGCTTGCTGCCCAGGCTCTTGCGCATCTTCTGCCAGAAACTGGAAGCATCAATCAGTTGCACTTTGCCCTTGCGCTCCGCGGGCTTGCGGTTGCTGAGGATCCAGATATAAGTGCTGATACCGGTGTTGTAGAACATATCCGTGGGCAGGCCGATGATCGCTTCCACCAGATCGTTTTCCAGCACGTAGCGGCGGATCTCGCTTTCACCTGAGCCCGCCCCGCCGGTGAACAGAGGCGAGCCATTCAGCACAATCCCGAAGCGGCTTCCACCCTCTAGAGCCGGGCGCATCTTGCTGATCAGGTGCAGCAGAAAAAGCAGCGAACCATCGCTCACTCGCGGCAATCCCGGCCCGAAGCGGCCCGCAAAGCCCAGCTGATCATCCGAGAGCGTGTTGCCGAAGCGGATATTTTTGATGTCCTGCCCCTTGATCAGCATGTCGGCTTTGCAGATCGCGTAGCTCTCGGGGTTGAGCTCCTGGCCGCTCAGCACCAGCCGGGCCGTGGGGTTCATCCCCACCAGGTGCTCCTCCGCCACGCTGAGCATGCCGCCGGTGCCCGCGGTGGGGTCGTACAGGCTGCGGACGATGCCGCCCTGGGTGAGGGCCTGGTCGTCTTCGATGAAGATCAGATTCACCATCAGCCGAATCACTTCCCGCGGCGTGAAGTGCTCACCGGCAGTTTCATTGGAGAGCTCCGCGAACTTGCGGATCAGCTCTTCGAACACCAGCCCCATCTCGGCATTGCTCACCGTTTCCGGGTGCAGGTCGATCTGGGCGAAGCGTTCGCACACCATGTACAGCAGCCCAGCCTTGTCGAGCTTGTCCACCTGCAGGTGGAACTCAAAGCTCTCGAAGATGTCGCGCACCGCCGGCGTGAACGCCTGGATGTAGGAGCGCAGGTTCTCGCCGATGTTGTCCTGATCGCCCATCAGCCGCTTCATGCTCAGGGCGGAGGTGTTGCAGAAGGCCTGCCCCGCCACCCGCAGCAGGAAGGGTTCGGGGTCTAGGCCCTGGCCTTCGCGCAGGTCCTTTTCGGCCAGCACCGCTTCCTTGCTGGGCTCGAGCACGCAGTCGAGCCGGCGCAGCACCGTGAACGCCAGGATCACCTTGCCGTAGTCGCTCTGCTTGTAGTCGCCCCGCAGCAGGTCGGCGATGCTCCAGATGAAGGCCGAGAGGTTCTGCTTGCCGCTGGGCTGGGGACCGTTCGCTGTCGCTCAGATCGCGGTGCTCGCCGAGGCGATCGAGATTGCCGGCACTGCGGCGATGACCGGCACCCGCATCTGCAGCCCGGTGGCCTCCTTGACGACATCGGTGCAGGCCTGCAGGCTCCAGTATTCGAGGCTCAGATCCGGCGCGGCCTGGCCCTCGCCGCTGGGGGACGGTTGCAGGCTGACCCGGAAGCCGCTGGGGTTACTGCGCGGTCCTTCGGGCTCAACCCGGATCGCGGCGATCATGCCCTCCGGCCGGCGATCGAGGGCCGCCGCCAGGCGCAGCAACAGGGAAAGGCTGGCCACGGTGCGCCGCTCCTGACGACCTTCGATCAACTGCCAGGACTCATGACGTTTCTTCGGTAAGCCGCGGCGGTGATAGCGGGCCATCGCCGCCACCATCAGATGTTCGGTCTCGGAGTAGCCCAGCAACTCCCCATGCCGGATCAGATACCAGGTGTGTTTGTGATAGGCAGCGATGTTGATGTGCTTGCCGCAGGTGTGCAGCTGGGCCGCCGCCCAGAGCAGCAGCCGCCCCTCCCCCTCGTCGTGGTGCAGCAGGCCGTAGGTCTGGTCATAGAGACTGAGGGCATGGGTCGCCACCCGATCCGCCCGCCCCGCATCAACGCCGTAGTTGCGGGCCAGATGCAGCACGGTGCGCTCCCGGATCGTGCTCTGGAAGGCGAAGCGATCGCCGAGCAGGTCATTGCGCAGCATCCAGTCGACGATCAGGCCCTCGCGCAGGGCCCGATCGCTGACCACCAGCTCCTTGGCACCGAGCATCGCCATCGCCTTCTGCAGGATCAGCGACCCGGGCACGATGATCTCGGCGCGGCGATCGTTGATCGGCGTCAGGGCCCGGCGCTGCTCGGGGGTCAACAGCAGCAGCCGCTCCACCAGCTGATCGATCCGCTCCCGGCTGAGGCGATAGCCACCCAGCTTGAGCGGCGGCTTGGGATCCTCGGCCGCCGCCAGGGCCGCCAGGGCCATCGCCGTGCCGCTGGTGCCCACCATCACCGGGCATTCGCCACTCTTGAGCGCCCGTTTCACCTTGGCCACCGCCGGATCGAGCGCCCCCTGGATGTAGGCCTGCAGAAACGTGCGCTGCTGGACGCTGAGGGGATCCTGCTGGCAGAACTCCCGCTGCAAGCGCACCGCCCCGATGCGGGTGCTGGTCAGGGCGCGGGCATCGCGGCCGTCGGCGAGCACCAGCTCGGTGGAACCGCCGCCGATGTCGAGGATCCAGTGGGGCGTTTCACCGAAGGTCATCCCCGACACCACACCGAGGTAGATCAGGCGGGCTTCCTCCGGCCCACTGACCAGATCCACGTCCAGATCGAGCTGCTCCTGCAACGCCAGCAGGAAATCGCGGCCATTGGGAGCTTCCCGCACCGCACTGGTGGCCGCCGTCACGATCTGCTCGACGCCATGGCTGGCGGCCAGATCACGGCAATGGCGCAGGGTGCGGAAGGCTCGCTCGATCGCGTCGGCAGTGAGATCGCCCGTTTCCGGGTCCCGTTCGCCCAGCCGCGTGGTGGCCTTTTCGGCCAACACCACACTGAAGCTGTGCAGTGCCGGATCGATCGCGGCAATCAGCAGGTGGATCGAGTTGGTGCCGATGTCGATCGCCGCCACCCGACGTTCAGCCACAGGCCCGACCGCGGCGGAGGACTGGACCATGGGAGGGGCCGGCGGCCGAAGGCCGCGTCACTTTGCCATCGGAAGCGCTCCGCAGCGGTTCTAGCCTGCGCGGGTTGATGCGGAGCCGATGACGGAAGCCAGGGCCCAGACCGCCGGCTCGCTCCGCCCTGGCCTGCGCGCCTGGCTGGAACTGGTGCGCTGGCACAAACCGAGCGGGCGCCTGATCCTGCTGATCCCCGCCGGCTGGGCCTTGTGGCTCCAGCCCCTGGCACCGCCGCCACCCCAGCTGGTGGGCTGGATCGTCCTGGGCGGGCTGGCCGTCAGCGCCGCCGGCTGCATCGCCAATGATCTCTGGGACCGGCGCATCGACCCCCTGGTGGAGCGCACCCGCCATCGCCCCCTGGCCGACGGCCGCCTGGGCGTCGCCAGCGCCGTGATCCTGCTGGTGCTCTGCCTGCTGGCCGCCCTGGTGGTGGTGCTGGCCCTGCCGGCCGCCTCCCGCAGACTCTGCCTGCTGCTGGCGGTGGCGGCCCTGCCGCCGGTGTTGCTCTATCCCTCGGCCAAGCGCTGGTTCGGCTACCCCCAGCTGGTGCTCGCCCTCTGCTGGGGCTTCGCGGTGCTGATTCCCTGGGCCGCCGCCAGCGGCAGCCTGCAGGGCTGGCCCCTGGCCCTCACCTGGCTGGCCACCCTGAGCTGGACCTTCGGCTTCGACACCGTCTATGCCATGGCCGACCGGGACGACGACAAAGTGGTAGGGGTGCGCAGCAGCGCCCTCAGCCTCGGAACGCTGGCGCCCCAGGCCGTAGCCCTCTGCTACGCCATCACCGCCGCAGCCCTGGCGCTGGCGGCCAGCCTGCAGGGCATCGCAGTCCAGGGCATCAGCGGGGCGCTGTTCTGGTTGCCTTGGGCCCTGGCCAGCGCCGGCATGCTGCGCGAAGCCCACCAATTGCGACGAGCCGACCTGCCCCGCAGCGCCTATGGCCGCCATTTCGGCAACCAGGTCAAACTCGGCGGCCTGCTGCTGCTGGCCCTGATCCTGCCGCAACTCTGATGGTCGCCCCCTGCACACCCCTGCCGCCCGCCCTGCGCCGCGGCGATCGACTGCGGCTGGTGGCCGCCAGCTCGGCGCTCGAGGAAACCGGCCGACTGGAGGCGGGGCTGGCGATTCTCCGGGATTGGGGGCTGGAGCTGGTCGGCGACCCCCTGGCCTATGGCGAGCGGCGCTGGGGGTACCTGGCCGGCCGCGATCCGGAACGGCTGGCCGATCTGATCGCACCAGGCGCTTCTGATGCCCCCCCGGCTGCCCTGTTGGCCTGTGTCCGTGGCGGCTGGGGCTCGGCCCGGTTGCTGGAATACCCGCTGCAGCAATCGCCAGGTTGGCTGCTGGGCTTCTCCGACGTCACCTCGCTGCTGTTCGAGCGGCTCTGCCAGGGCCTGGGCGGCGGCGTGCATGGGCCGCTGCTCACGACCCTGGCCGCCGAACCGGCCTGGAGCCAGGAGCGCCTGCACGATCTGCTGTTCGGCCGGCCGCTGGCCGACCTGGAGGGGGTCGGCTGGCATGGCGGCGTGGTCGAAGGTCCCCTGCTGGTGGCCAATCTGACCGTGGCCACCCACCTGCTCGGCACGCCCCACCTACCCGAACTCGACGGCGCCATCCTGATCCTGGAGGACGTGGGCGAAGCCCCGTACCGGATCGAGCGCATGCTCACCCACTGGCGCCTCTGCGGCGGCCTGCAACGGCTGGCGGGAATTGGCTTCGGCAGCTTTGAGGGCTGGCAGGAGGCCGATGGCCGCTGCGCCGAGCCGCCCGAGCGGCGCTTTGATCTCGAGCAGGTGCTGCGCGAGCGCAGCCTCGATCTGGGCGTGCCGGTGGTGGCCCATCTGCCCGTCGGCCACCACGTCGGCAATGCGGCCCTGCCGCTGGGGGTGAGGGCCCGCCTAGACGGTGACAAGGGCCGGCTGAGTCTGCTGATGTGAAAGGAGCGACAAGGCCCCTCAGTCACCCCGACTGGCCAGACGAGTGGCGGGGCGACGCTGGAGTGGAGGACAGCCTTCAGCGCCGCGGCGGCACGGTGCGGCGATTGCCATCACGGATGGCGTGATAGCCCGGTGACATGATCTCGACATCAGCCGCCGCAAAGCTGTCCTGAACCGCCGCCAACAGATCCGAGAGGGTTTCACGGTAGCGATCCACCTCCAGCACATGGGCGTTGAGCTCATAGCTGATGTGAAAGTCGTTCAGGGAGATCTGCAGCACGAAGGGCTCCGGATCAGGGGCTATTCCCTCGGTGCTGCGGGCCGCCTGCAGCAGCAGCGCCTGCACCTGCCGCCAGGGCACGTCGTAGCCGATCGTGACCGTGGTGGCGACCGCCACCGGCCGCTGGATCTCCCGGCGGGAGAAGCTGAAGTTGATGATCGAGGAGGTGATCACCGTGGCGTTGGGAATACTGACCAGCTCATCGCGGGGGGTCTGGATACGGGTCACGAGCAGATCGCGATCCTGCACCAGCCCCACGACGCCATTGATCTCGACCCGATCCCCTTCCTGAAAGGCGCGGGTGTAGATCAACATCAGACCACTGATCACGTTGGTGGCCACGGCACTCGATCCCAGCGCCGCCAGCACCCCCACAAACAGCCCGGCTCCCTGGAACACCTTGCTGCCCGAACCTGGCACGTAGGGAAAGGCAATCACCAGGCCGGCCATCAGGATCGCCGCGGCCACCAGCCGGCCGGTGGGCCGGGCCCATTCCGGATAGAAACCGGGGAACTGCAGCCGGCCGCGCTCGATCGCCAGGAACCAGGCGCCGCAGGCCTTGATGGCCAGGCGGGTGATGGCCAGGATCGACAGAATCGTCAGCAGGCTGGGGATCGAGGCGAACAGCCCGGCGAGCAGGCCCTCGATCAGATGCAGCAGGTGGGTTCGCAACCCCTCGGCGATCACCTGGGTGGGCGGGAACAAGCCGAGCAACAGGGGAACCAGCAGATAGCTGATCAGCAGCAACAGGCTCCAGTGCCCCAGCCGGCGCAGCATCTGCAAGGCCTCACGGATCTGCTCGGGATCGAGCACCTGGGCGCCGCCCAGTCGCAGGCCCGGGCCGCCCTGACGGGCCCGCTGCTCGATCCGCAGGGCCAGGCGCTGATTGAGCCAGTTCTGGCCGCGGATCCAGAGCAGATAGATGGCCAGGACCAGCAGGGCCAGGGCCGTCCCCCGCAGCCAGCTGAGGGGGGTGTGGCTGCTGCGGAACTGTCGAATGGCTCCGCGCAACTGGTCGCGGTACTGATCCGCCAGTTCGGTGCGGGATAGACCGAAGGCTGCCGCGGCTCGGTCATCAATCCAGAGGCGAGGGGCGAAACTGCCGTCCGCTCCCACCATGCCGATCACGGAGAAGGGAGGCGCTTCGCGCACCTGCAAGCGCTCCGGCGGCACCGCACTTTCCGCCAGGGCGCGCAGGTCTTCGGAGGCCCGCCGCGCCAACCCCTCCGGAGTCTGGGTGCCAGCGGCGGCACGGATCTCGATCACCCGCCGCCCCTCCAGGGTGACCCAGGCCGGCAGCGGCGCTTCCGCCGGCAAGGATCCAGTCGCTGCACCGGGTGCTGGCAGTCCCTTCGGTTGCGCTGGGGCTGGCATGCCAGTCGACGGAACTGACGCTGCCGTCGCGGCCGCACCTAAAGGGGCCGGGCTGATCACCACCGCAAGGGCAACCAGCGCTGCAACCAGCGACAAAATCCTTAACGAACGCCATCCAGACGACAAGCGTCTGAAGCCCGTCAGCCGGAAGCCAGTAAGCCGGAACCAGGTGATCGCCGAGGGATGGATCGCAACCGACGGCTTCAGCTGGGCGGAATTGACCTTCACCACGGATCAGCCGAACCGCTGACAGCATGCCGAAGCGAAGGCCGATAAGCGGAACTCAGTCAAGGAGATGAATCAGTGCGCCAGGGCTCACCAGAGGCCCCGAATGATGGGAGGCTTGGGCGGAAGTGGCGGATCGTAAGTGCAGGCGGGCTCACCCAGCTCGGCGCCCACAGGCTGGTTGGGCAGGGCCTGGGCCAGCAGCAGAGAGGTGGATGGGGTACCGGCATCGATTCGAGCCGCGGTGACCGGGAATGCCGGGGCTGATATCTGGCATGGGGACACGGTGGGCTGGCCAGCGAACGAGGCGGAGGGCAGCGCCAGATCGGCACAGGCCGTCAGGCCGACAATCAGCCAAGCGGCAGATCCGTAACGCAGGGTTGTTGAAGGCAGGCTGAACATCGAACGGACGATCGCTGGGAACAAGGAGAACGAAGCGCTCTGACAGGCGGACGAACAGATGGAGTTACTGCGAACTGGGATTGGTACCACCACCGCCGCCATCACTACTGAAAGCCCCGACGGCTGCGGCCACGCCAACACCCACCAACACCACTGCCCCCAGGATCAACAGAGGTGAAATTCCAGCAGCGGCCGCCACAGGAGCAGCGACGACGCCCACAGGAGCCACAGGCAGGGCCGAGACCGCTGTGACTGTGAACTGGCAGGGGGTGGACGCCAGATGGTTGGGATAGATGATCGGCTCCCCTGCCGGCGTGGTGGAGGGGAGCTGCATCATCACCGTCTGACCCGGCTGGATCGAGCTGGTGGGCTGGAGGCTGACGGTGATCTGGAGACGGTCGGGGGAGATGGTGACGTTGGGACCATTGATATCGATTTCTTCGAGAACCTGACCGATCGTGCCGGTGTTGGGATCGATGTAAACGAGCCTCAGGCTGCCGGCGAGATTGGAGGGCAAGGCGCCAACGAAGGACTGGCTGTAGCTGGAGAGAGAAGCAAGTGAAGCCGGATCGCTCTGGGCTACGAGAACAACGGGTGCCTTGGCAGCCTGGGGTGCCTGGGCCAGGGTCTTGTTCTGGAGCTGGGCACGATCAAGCGCGTCACTGATGGCCGGCATCGGCTTGACGCCATGGCCATTAATTCGGAAAAGCTGGACCGACGCGGCTGGCAGCGCCCGAGCCGGCAAGGCGCCAAGACCCAGGGCTAGCAGAACCGGCAGGCCCGCCATGGGGCGCCATCCGAGACGCATCCTGAATGAAAGATCAGCGCGAATGTCAACTCTGTGGTTGCCAGGCTGGGGCATCAATGAATCCTCTATACGTGTCACATCATTGCATCATCACGGCTCTCCGACTACAGCTTGCGGTGCCAGAATCAGGAGTTATTAGCGCATCATATTTGCATCATAACTTTTCCGGCCTCAGCTCTTGGCGCCAAAGGCATGATCCAATAGGACGTCAGATTTAGATTAATACTTCTTCTCAACCTCGGCTATTTATGTTCAGTTCACCAAGCCAGTGCTCAATCGAACCAGGTGGATCTCCTCACCAGCGCGCCACTGGAGCATCCAGCACTCTTGACCGATGGGCGCAGAGGCGGGAATGACGCTTCAGCACGTGCCGATCGCTGCCCGCACCCTGCCTTTCGGTGGCGCGGGTCATCCCGTCCCGGCGGCCCCTGATCTGACCCCTGTCAGGAATCCTGGGCGACACCAGCTTCTAAACGACTCTCCCAGCCAGCACGGCCGCGGCGACGGCCAGATCAAAGGGAGTGGTGAGCTTGATGTTGCCCGGCGAAGACGCCAACACCCGCACCGGCCAACCGAGTCGCTCAAACAGGGCCGCATCGTCGGTGACGCTCCAGCCCTCGGCTTCCGCCCGGCGATGGGCCTGACACAGGCGATCCACCGGAAACCCCTGGGGAGTCTGGGCGGCCAAGAGCTGGCTGCGATCAGAGGTGGCGGTGATCGTGCCCTGGTCATCCACCACCTTGATCGTGTCCGTGACCGGTGAGGCGGCGATCACCGCTTCACCGGCGCGCACCGCGGCCACGCAGCGTTCCAGCAGCTCCGCGCTCACCAGGCAGCGAGCGCCGTCATGGATCAGCACCCCTTCGGCCGCCGCCGGCAGAGCCGCCAGACCCCGTCGCACCGACTCCTGGCGCGTCTCCCCCCCCCCCCCCTCGATCCACTGCACGGGCCGATCGGCATGGGCCGCCGCCACGATGGCGGCAATCGGATCGGCATCCACCGGCTGACCGACGATGCCGATCCAGCTGATGGCCTCACAAGCGAGCACCGCATCCAGAGTCCAGGCCAGCACCGGCCGACCGGCCGTGGCAGCCGTGGCCCAGCAACTGAACTTCAGCATCCAGGTGGCCTGC
>CALPMR020000047.1 GCA_943324725.2 Bordetella parapertussis
CGGGGGGCTTCGTGGCGCCGTTCAACGCGCCGGAGTGGATCTGGGACTTTCGCTTGCCGCGGGTGGTGTCGATCAATGCCAGTGGCCACAAGTACGGCGGCGTGCTGCCGGGAGTGGGCTGGCTGCTCTGGCGTCAGGACGCCTTGCTGCCGAGGGAGCTGCGCTTTGACGTCAACTACCTCGGCGGCGTCACCCCGACGATCGGCATGAACTTCTCACGGCCGGGGGCCCAGGTGGTGGCGCAGTACTTCAACTTCGTCCATCTCGGCCGCCAGGGCTACCGCGAGCGCATGGCTTGCCTGGAGGCGATCGCCTGCCATCTGGCCGATCAGCTGGCGGCGCTGCCGCCGCTGCGGCTGGTGAGCCATCCGCTCGGCCAGCTGCCGGTGTTCTGCCTGGAACTGGAGCCGCGGGTGCGCTTCTGGAGCGTGTTCCACCTCTCCGACAAGCTGCGGGAGCGGGGCTGGCTGGTGCCTGCCTACACCCTGCCGCCGGATCAGCAGCACCGGGCCGTGCTGCGCATCGTCGTGCGGGCCGGCTTCAGCCGCCACCTGGCCGATCAGTTGCTGGAGGACTTCGTGCGGGCGGTGGCGTGGTTCGAATCCCTCACGGTGGCCATGCCGGAGCCGATGACCCACTCGTCGTTCTCTCACCTCTGAACCGGGGCCGGGAGTGCGATGCCGGGGCCATCGGCTACTCGGGCGAGCTGAAGCGCCCAGGGTCCAGGCCACCGGCTCAGTCCGGCAGGGCCCAGGGGTTGAGGCCGAGATCGGCACCGATGCGATGGGCACAGGCGAAGCCGCTGAAGGCGACGGCGTTGAGGCCCTGGCCGGGGAAGCAGGAGTCGCCGACGCCATAAAGCCCGGCGATGCCGGTGCGGTTGAAGGGCATCGGCAGCAGGCCAGGCAGCCGCAGCGCCGGAATCGGGCCGTAGCTGCCGCCGGAGCGGCCCAGGAAGCGGCGATGGCTGCGCGGGGTGCCCACCTCCCGATGGCTGATGGCGGCGCCGAGACCGGGCAGGAAGGCCTCCAGGCGCTGAATCAGCCGTTGGGCATCGGCCTGTTTCTTGGCCGCATAGGCGCTGGGCGAAAGCCCCTGCCAGTGCTGCATCGAGGAAGGCGTGAAGGTGTGGACGATGTGGTGGCCTTCAGGCGCCAGCGAGGGATCGAGCAGGGTGGGAATCGAGACGAAGGCGGTGCCCTGCTCCGCGTCCATGTCGCTCCACGCCTCCAGCAGTAGGTGGTGCACGTGGGTGCCGCTGGGGATGGCGTCGGCCTTCACGCCCAGGTGCAGCGACAGGAACGACGGCGACGGCTTGTAGCGGCGGCGCCAGGTGCGCTCGGCGGCGGGCGTATGGGCCGCATCCACCAGCGGCTGGGCCACCGCCCCCTCGCTGCCGGCTTCTCCGGCGAAGGTGTCCCAGCGGGTGGCATTGCTCACAATTCGCCTGGCCCGGATCTGCTCCCCGTCTGCCAGCTGCACCCCCACGGCACGGCCGTCCTCCAGCAGCACCGTGCTGACCCGGGCGCGGTAGCGAATGGTGCCGCCATGGCGTTCCAGGCCCCGCACCAGCTGCTCGGCGATGACGCCAACGCCTCCTTTGGGGTAGTTGATGCCGCCGGCATGGCGATCGGAGAACACCATGCCGGCATTGATCATCGGTGTCTGATCCGCCGGCATCACCGACCAGCAGAAGCACTCCATATCGATGAACCTGAGCAACGCCGGATCGCTGATGTGAGCGCGGGCCACAGCACCGGCATTCACCGGCAGCCAGCGGGCCAGACCCAGGCAGGCCAATGGCGCCTTGAAGAACACCTTGGCCAGATAGGCGGGATCCTCCAGCGACAGCAACGGCATCGCATCGAGGCAGCGGAACACCTGCCAGCAGGTGTCATAGAAGCGGCGAATGCCGCTGGCCTCGTGGGGGAAGCGGGCGATCAGATCAGCCAGGAAGCGTTCGTAGTCGCGGTCGACGGCAATCTGCAGGCCATCGGGCAGGTGATATTCGAGCTGCACCGGATCGGCGATGGTGGTGCAGTGTTCGCCCACATCGGCCAGGGCGCGGGTGAGGAGGTTGGTGTGGCCCTTCTCGCCGAAGCCGAAGATCATTGAGGCGCCCACATCAAAGGTGTAGCCCTCGCGTTTGAAGCTGCCGCCCGAACCGCCCGGAATCAGATAGCGCTCCAGCACCAGCACCTTCGCCCCCTTGGCGGCCAGCTGGGAGGCGGTGACCAGGCCGCCGATGCCGGCACCGATCACGATCACATCCCAGGAGTCGGGGGAGGGCAGCGCTGCGGTCAAGGCCATGGAGCCGGTTGCAGCCAAGACCTTAGGAAGTCAGGTGGAGCAGAGGCCCCCGGCTTGGCCGCCGGACGGCCGGATGGTTGCTGCTCAGCCAGCTCCTGAGCAGGTCAGGTCCGCTGGGGAACTGGTCGCGCTCGCTTCAACGCCGCAGGAGTTGCAAAAAGGCGACAGATCCGCCAAGGCCCGGTCGCGGTAGGCGCCGTAGCGGCGGCGTTTGTCGCGGATCCGCTCCTCCAGGTCCGGCAACAGGCCGAAGTTGGGCGGCATCGGCTGGAAGTGGCCCTTGCCGGAGCTGCCGGTGCCGGTGGCGATGAAGTGGGTCAAGGCCCCGATCATCGTCGTGGGCGGCAGGCTGATCGGGGGCTCACCCAGGGCCAGACGGGCGGCGTTGGTGCCCGCCAGCCAGCCGCCGGCCACGGCCGCGGCGTAGCCCTCGGTGCCGGTGATCTGGCCCGCCGCCAGCAAGGTGGGACGGCTGCGGAACTGCAGGGTGGGATCGAGCAGCTGGGGCGATTCCAGGAAGGTGTTGCGATGCATCACGCCGAAGCGCACGAACTCGGCGTTCTCGAGCCCCGGAATCAGCCGCAGCACCCTGGCCTGTTCGCCCCACTTGAGATTGGTCTGGAAGCCCACCAGGTTCCAGAGGCGGCCGCCTTTGTCCTCCTGGCGCAGTTGCACCACGGCATAGGCGCGATTGGCGCGGCGCACATCGCGGTCGTTGACATCTCCCCAGCGGGGATCCCAGAGGCCGATCGGCTTGAGCGGGCCGTAGCGCATCGTGTCCTCGCCGCGGCGGGCCAGCTCCTCGATCGGCAGGCAGCCTTCGAAGAAGCTGGCACTTTCCTTGTCAAAGTCCTTGAGTTCGGCCTGTTCCGCCTGCAGCAATGCCTCGCGGAAAGTCAGAAACTGCTCCCGGTCCATCGGGCAGTTGATGTAGTCGGCGTCGCCCTTGTCGTAGCGACTGGCCCGGAAGGCGCGGCACAGGTCGATGCTCTCGCCGGCCACGATCGGACTGGCGGCATCGAAGAAATGACAGTCGTCCCGGCCGGTGAACTCGCGAAGGCCGGCAGCGAGGGCATCACTGGTGAGTGGGCCGGTGGCCAGCACGGTGATCTGGTCCGCCTCGGGCAGCTGCAGCTGTTCGCGCCGCTCGACCGAGACGAGGGGATGGGCCTCCAGCAGGGCCGTCAGGGCGGCGCTGTACTGACCCCGGTCGACCGCCAAGGCGCCGCCGGCGGGGACCGCGTGGCTGTCGGCGGTGCGGATCACCAGAGAGCCCAGTCGGCGCAGCTCTTCCTGCAACAGGCCCGCGGCCCGATCCGACGACAGGGCGCCGAAGCTGTTGCTGCAGACCAGTTCGGCGAATTCAGCACTGTGGTGGGCCGGAGAGCGGCGCACTGGACGCATCTCGACCAGTCGCACCGGCAATCCGGCGGAGGCGATCTGCCAGGCGGCCTCCGTGCCCGCCAGGCCGGCGCCGATGACCAGGAGCTCAGAGGTCAACGGGGATCAGCTCGGCGGATAGGGGCTGCGAGGCACTGAAGGATGGAGGCCGAACTCAGGCGCGGGCGCGTTTGAGCATCAGCTGCAGCTGGCCGACGGCGGCACGGCCGATGTTGAAGCCCGCCCAGCCCACAGCCAGGAGGATCGGGGCAGCGACCAGGAGCAGCCGAAGGTCCATGACGACAGGGGCAGGAGTTTCGGGATCTTAGGGGAATCCCGGCTGGTTGCTCCTGCCGGCGTGGGCCATGGCCAGTTGTCTGTAACGGCGGGCATGCTCGCGTTGCTCCTGTACCGCCTCCGGACTAAGGGGCCGTTTCAGCTGGGCCGGTGCCCCCATCACCAGGCTGGCGGGAGGGACATCGCGGGTCACCACCGAGCCGGCGGCCACCAGGGAGCCGGCGCCGACCGTGACGCCGTTGAGCACGATCGCGCCGATGCCGATCAGGCAGCCGTCCTCGATTGTGGCGCCGTGAATCACGGCCCGATGGCCGATTGTCACGAAGGCACCGATGCAGACAGGTTGGCCCGGATCGCCGTGCAGGATCGCGCCGTCCTGCACGTTGCTGCACTCACCGATCTGGATCGGACAGACATCGCCACGGGCCACCGCCGTAGGCCAGAGGCTCGATCCGGCCGCCATACGCACGTCACCGATCAACACGGCCGAATCGGCCACCCAGGCAGCGGCATCGACCTGGGGATCTGGCCAGGGGGCGTCGGGCATGGAACCAGCTGCTGCTGAGGTCATTCTCAATCGGCCCGGACTTCAACGGAGCCAGCAGGCGTCGCTGTCAGGCTCAGCCTGGTGGACTGGCGGGGAGGGGGCCCTGGCTGGGTGATACCTTCACTGGGAACCGTTTCTGGGCAGCTCTACGGGGCGACCACAACGGCGCAGCCCCTCCCCCGGGGCTGGATCCAACGGGTCGCTAGCTCAGCGGTAGAGCAGTCGGCTCTTAACCGATCGGTCCTCGGTTCGAATCCGAGGCGGCCCACTGTCATGTTCCCCAGCCATCACCGTTGTCTTGGCGGGCTGCCCAGTGATGCCAAGGCCCCCTGGAACGGCCCGATCCCCGTGTGATACGTTCCACTCGTCCCACTCGGGGCCCCATCCAAAGGGTCGCTAGCTCAGCGGTAGAGCATTCGGCTTTTAACCGATTGGTCCTGAGTTCGAATCTCAGGCGACCCATTTCCCTCCCGATCTCCCTTCAGCGCCAGAAGCCAGTTGTAACAACGGTTTTTGACGGGAAATTCCAGTCGACCGCCGGCGCCAAGTTCATCGCTGCGCGACTGAAGTTCGTAGCCGTTTCCAGGGACAAGGCTCCACACGGCTTGGCGAGAGGGGTGTGGAAGCAGGCTCGGATGGGGATCGCTTTGGCACGGCGGCCCTGAAGCGTTGCGGGTCGCGCCAGGTCATCACCTGCCTGTGCGATGACGATGGCCGGCCGTCGCTTTCACTGAGACCGCCGCTCAATCGCTTGCATTGCCTTGTCTTCAACCGGGGGCGGATTCGGCAGATGACTTGCGTTGCTGTGGGTTGCCCGGTCAATCAACTGTTGAAGATGCGTTCAAAAAAGTTTGATTTCTCAAAGGCATCCTGGCCGAGGATGCACTCAAATGCTGGATTTTGGTTGCGTTATTACCGGTAATGGCTTCTGCACCTTGCGAGTCACTCGTGCCGGCAAGGTGATGCAATAGTGGCGATATTGCCAAGGGGCTTGACGCGGGACAGATGGCACCATGGCCATGCCGAACGGCTGGCAACATTCAACTTCTGCCAGGCTATGTCGTGCCCTCCAATCACGGGCCTTCGCCAAATCCTGGCGACCTAAAAGATCCGCCGTTCCCACTCTGATCCGTACGACCGTCGCTAAACCTTCGAGCCGCAGTTGACCGTCTCGCGAGGGGCTGATGACCGCCCTGTCGTTGCTGATCGGATGTGACGACGGGGCAGCGAGTGCATGAAGGAGAAGACTGGTCTTCCCCGCCCGCCTCGGGCAAACGGTGAGAACCCCACGTCCCTTGTCGGCGAAGGCGGCTGCGTGAAAAGGGAGCCAGCCCAGCATCATGAGCTGGTCCGTCGCGATCTCTGTCCCAACTGAAGATCTCGCTTTGATGGCCGTCAAATCCAAAGCAAGTGGAGGGTCGCACTAATGCTGCTTCCCTACGTTCGAGCAACTGGCTGTGCCTTCCTGGGTCAACCAACACTTCAACCAGCCAATCGGGTTGCTCAGGTGCAGTGAGATCGAAGCTCGGATAAAGATTCTCGGCGAGCCACCAGACATCTGTACCGCGAGGAACCCTGACGCTGATTCTCCTGCCGGCCTGGCCCAGGCCAATCATGTGGATTGACCTGGAATTGTTGCAACTCATCGCTTGACCCATGTTGTTGTTGTCAACACAGTTGTCACAATTCCTTGTCTTGGCCGGTGCGCTGGCCTCGGAGCTGGACGTGGCCGATCGAATGCATTCATGGATAGCCTTGATTGTGCGATTGGTCCTTGCAGGCCTAAGGGCGCTTCGAGTAATCAGCTCTTTGCAGAGGCTCTGTTTGGCATAGAAAAGCCGTCCAAGAGGCGGAAGAGCAGAGGAATCATGCATCAACAATTGCAGAGATCGCCTGAGCTATGGAAGTTTCTTCGCGAGACTTATGCCACCACTTCCATTGACTAAAGCGCTTGAAATACATAAGAAAGTTGAATTTCAGGCTCGTTAAAGCCCTGGCATATCTTGTTCCTTTTCGGTTCAATTCTCCTGTCAGCGTTTCACCCATGGACATGGTCATGCAGCCGAAGCCATGCTCCCCATAAGCTCTGATTCGCGACTTGACGCGATTCAGCTCCTTGGCTGCATCGCTAGGCGGATGATTCTGAGTGCCCATTTCGTGGATCAGGCTTTCGAAGCCACCAATACTCAGAAGATCATTGAAATATTCACCTCTATGTGCTGAGTCTGACCAGAATGTAGTGACACTATTTTGGCGGATGAATCCATGTCCTACATCGATGTAGATGTCGCTCTTGTTCTGTAGTAATGATTGCCATTTTTTGTCCCGCAAGCATCGAAACCCTTTTGCTGCAAGCGTTCTGGGTTTTCATCCCAGGCCTTCGGCGGCCCCGCAGCTTTGACTTCCTTGTGCTTCTCGTAGCCTCTTGCGTTGCCTGGGAACAGGGATGAGAGTCGCATCGATGATCTGGCCAGCATGGGCCTCAGAGAATCTCCACTCTTCGAGAAGGCTGCGCCCAGCGGAAATGAACCATCATGGACGGGGCAAATGGTGCCTTGCTGGAATAGCCGGCACAACCAAGGAAGAACTGCATGTAAGCATTTTCTCGGATTTGCTCGACGGTCTCTTCATTGGTTAAGCCAAGCCGCTGCTTGATGAAATTCGCACCAAACGCCAGTCGTACAGGCTTTGCAGGAGCCCCAGTCGTGGGGTTGAACTGAGGTGCATATGTTTCTTCTGAAAGCTGCCCGTAATGGTGTTTCCGATACATCTGCGGCGTTCAGCAGTTGTAGCAATCGTCAATTGCCCTGTTCGCAGCAAGTTTAGCGGTTTTGATCGCTGAAACCAGTTGCACCGCAGTGGATCTACCTTTTCAGAAGTCCCGAATTGAGGCAATGTTTTTCGGCCTAGTCATGGAGGATATGTTGAGCTTGTATCCACGCATCAATTCAAGGCACAGCTTCCATGGATTGTAAAGTAATGTCCAGTCGCTTTGGAGCAACCTCTGAAAGCAAGATTTTAACCGCAGGGCGATTGTGCATGGCATTGGGCGCCAACCCCTACAAATCCTGAGTAGAGGGAGTGATTGTGTTGCTGAGAAATCTGCTGGATATCGGGCCTTGGATTCCCCGAACTGAGAGGGGCGTGACCGACATGGCGACGATTGGCATCACGTTGGTGAAGTTCCAACCTCGCAAACTGCTGGCCGGAGATTACGCACCAACCGTTAATAAAAAACAGTGGAGTGACGTAGCTTTAATTCTTCCAGTTGCCAGATTGAGCTCATGGATGTGGATGAGATTCTAGTCGCAACCATGGATGCCGTGCGGTAAGTAAACGTTTAAGTGTGCGCATTGACTTCACTGTGGAAGTCGCCTGCATGGACGAAGAATGACGATTATAGACTGCAAGCCGTTGTGGGCATAGAACACCATGATAGCCAGCATCGATCAGCTTGCACCAGAAATCGTAGTCTTCCCAGCCTCCTGGGATGTGGCTGTACCCCCCCACGATTTGCCAGTGATGGCGACGAATCAATGCCATGGCATCAACCTGATTGCTATGCTCGAGGATCTGTTTTTGCCATGCAACTTTCGTCAGCAATGCATTGTTATATAGGCCGGGAATTACGGCTTCGCTGTGTAGCTCTACAAGCGGATGAACGACTGCGGTGTCTGCAGGGCTACTCAGGGCGATTGCAAGGCAGAGCGCCACTGCGTTGGGCTGTAGTCTGTTGTCGGCATCAAGGACGAAACACCAGTCAGCCTTGGCAGCGGCAAAGGCTGTATTTCGGGCGGAGGCAAGGCCGCTATTCTTGGTGTGACTGAATAGTAATGCCCTCTGAAATCGTTGCCCATATCGATCCAACCATTGCCTGACGACCTGACACCCTTCATCTGTAGAGGCATCGTCAACCACGATGAGCTCGAGATCTTTTTGGGTCTGTGCATACACACTGTCAAGTGCTGACAAGATGCGATCTGAATAGTTATACAAACTGATGCAGACTGCTGCCGCTGGTTGCTGTCCCTGATCGCCATTCTCCACGCTTCCACCAGTCCACAGCACCTGGTGATCTGGGCTTGGTGTCGGGCATTCCGGTGAGACTTGTTGCCCCTCACGAACCCAGGTCAATTCGGCATCCAGGCCCGCTCCATCAATCGGCCCATTAATCATGATCGGCGGAAGCCAGTCTTCATGTCCTTCACCTTGTGGACGATCGAGAGCATTGAGTGGTTGTGAGTGGTATTCATAGTCGCTTGGGTTCAGCCAGATCAGTTGCAGTCCGAGGCGATTGCATGCATTGAGCCAACCAGCTAGCAGTCGAGCAGCGGCCGCATCGGCGACATGCAGGTCGCAGAAACCGGGCAGTCCCCAGTTCGGTGACTGAAGTTGCTGCTCCCAGCTGTCTCCCGCACTGCCGAGGCATAGTCGACGACCGTGGGCCTGCAGTATCTCTGGATTGGGGAGGCCGAAGACTCGGCTGGCAGTAGCAGCATCGTATTCTTCATCCAGCCAATGACTGCTTGTTCCCTTGGGATCCAACCAGTAGGCCTCCAATCCCAGCTCACGCAGCTTATGAACGCGTTCAATTTTTGGGTCAAGGACAATGCCTAGTCCACGAAGTTGATCGAGGGCTCCTCTCTCTAGGCTTAGAGATACGGGTTGTAGATGTAGTCCTACTGGTGTGGAGCTGCTGCAATCACTGAGCTGGAAGTTCGGTGGTAGCGAACAGCGTTGTAACCAAGCATGGATGCTCCAGTGACAGCTGGTTGCGCCATAGCCGACAACAATCAAACGACATTGCTCCGGCAACGGTGACGGGGGGAGCAGTGGCATCTGGGCTTGAAAATCAGCTGGATGTAGTTCCTCAAGTGGAACTGATCGTGTCAATCCAAGGATGTTCTTTAATCTGCGTAGTCGCTGATGAATCGATTGCATCAGCATGCCTCAATACCTTTTGATTTTGACTTTGAGATAACGCCTGGGGATGCCTTTTGTCCAGGGAATGAAGTTGGATCCATCGACTTTGCTGAGCTCTGCCATGACCTGGAGTGGATGCGGGCATCGTTGTGGCGCCACTTGCCATTGGTAACCAGCGGATGCAATGGGATTGATTCGGTTTCAGGCGTGTGGGCTTGATAACTCCAATGCTTGTCAAGAAACCGTCCATGTGACATCTTGACAACTGACTGTACACACTGCGATTGGCAATGAAGCCTCGTCCATCGGTCAGAGACGGCCTGTGTTATCGATATCAGAGTTGAGGGCCTGTCATTTCGCCGTTGACAGGGGTAGAGGAGCTTGGTGCCTGGCGGATCCTTGGCTCGCCTCAGCCCTGACTCTCCTTTGGTTTCCCCGATCAGGCGCTGCCTCAAGTGTCGTATCGCTAGGAACAGCTTGGCTGAACTTGCCTGAAGCCAATCGGATTGGAATGCAAGCCTGAGCGTGAGAGGCATCGATCGGAGGTATGCTGTAGGCACTAGCCACCCCTGCGAGTTTCCGACTACTGCATTCGTAGGAGGACAAAGCCCTGTCAACAGAGTGCTCAGAGGGCTGAAACCACAGCTATGCATACTCAGGTACAGGATCAAGGGCAGGCTGGAGCCACACGGACGTTGACTAATTTACTGAAGCATGCGGCCGAGCGGTCGTCTTGGTTCAGACAATTGCCACGTCTTTGACTTGCGGATGGCCATGTGCTGAGCCTCTAGATCGCAGAGCTTAGCGTTGTAATCCGACTGGGAGGCTTCAAGGACCTTGCTTTGATCAAGGATCGCCTGCAGCTGTTGCCTCTGTTCCTCCTGGTTTCGAAGCTGCTGCTGCCACCCTTCGGCCTGGGCTGCCTCACGCTCTTGCCGCCAACGCTCACGTTCCTGCAGAAGAGCCTCAAATCCGCTACATCGTTCAAGGCTGGCTTGCTGCTGCAGTTTCTGGTCACTGTGCTTTTCCAGTAGCTCCTGCCTCAGTCCCACCCGGGCGGCCAGTTCGGCTGATGTCCGCTCGCGTTCCATCAGGATATCTTCCAGTTTTCTGTATTGCTTAAGCAACACCTGAAGCTGTTGCTTAAGATCTTTGACATTTCGCTGATGCGCCTGCGGGTATTCCGGCAGAATGGCATCGCATTCAGTTAATCGGGCGTCTCTTTCCACCAGAGATTCTTCAATGCTGATGCGCTGCTCAACTCTGGCCTGTAGGCCCCGCCTGTCATGGTCCTGAGTTTGCAGCAATCCTGTCTCCACTCTGATCGGGCGGTTTTGTAGTCAGCCAGCCTGGCGTCTCTGAGATGGGGTTTGTCATCGCTTGAGCCTGATCGACTGATCCGCGTCATCAGGGCATCCCAGGGTTTCGCTTGTCCCGTCAAAAGAGTTAGCCCCAGACTTTCCCTAGCCGTGGAGCCTCCAGTGCTGCTGTGAGCCCGCCGGCGCTCAATCAGGCCGTTTTCTGATGGCGTTGATCACTTCGTGATGGCCCTGGCTTCCCGCAGTCCTGGCCAGCCGCGTCTGCGTTCTGCAGGTTGTCCGTCGACCCATCAGGCGTGGCGAAGCTCACTGGAATCTCAGGTGTGCGCCTGAACTATCTGCCAGCCACCGGGCCGGCAGCAAGCCTTGCGACCCAGGGTGACACCCTCAAACCGGTATCCGTTGAACCATCCGTTCCGGAGGGTCACAAGCGCGAGTCAGCCAGCGCCGTTGGGATCAAAGTTAAGGCAGTGACAACGGCAAGGCGATGCTGAGTCCTGAGATTCTGGTGGTGCCCTTTGAGCAGGTGGGCATCGAGGCGATCGCCGATGTCGGCGGCAAGAATGCCTCCCTCGGCGAGATGATCCGCGAGCTGGCCGCCGATGGGGTGCAGGTGCCTGGCGGCTTCGCCACCACCGCCTCGGCCTACCGTCATTTCATTGAAGCCAATGCCCTGGGCCCCAGCCTGCGCTCCTTGCTGGCCCAGCTCGATACGGGCGATCTGACGGCCCTGCAACAGGCCGGTCGGGCCTGCCGGCAGCTGCTGCTGCAGGCGGCCCTGCCCGAGTCCCTGGCGGCTGCCATCCTGGCGGCCTACCAGCAGCTGGGCTGCCCGGCCGTGGCGGTGCGCTCCAGCGCCACCGCCGAAGATCTGCCCGACGCCAGCTTCGCTGGCCAACAGGAAACCTTCCTGCACATTGAAGGGGAGGGCCCGCTGCTGGCGGCCTGCCGGCGCTGCTACGCCTCCCTGTTCACCGACCGGGCGATCTCCTATCGCCAGCTCAATGGCTTCGACCATCTCGATGTTGCCCTTTCGATTGGCGTGCAGCGCATGGTGCGTTCCGACCTGGCCAGCGCCGGGGTGATGTTCAGCATCGACACCGAGACCGGCTTCCGCGACACCGTGCTGCTCACCGCCGCCTATGGCCTTGGCGAAAACGTGGTGCAGGGGGCCGTCAATCCCGATGAATGGCTGATCTTCAAGCCCACGCTCGAGCAGGGTTTCAGCCCGATCGTCAGCCGCAGCCTCGGCAGCAAGGCGATCCGGATGGTGTACGGCGAGACGGGCGCGGGCGACGCCAGGCCGGTTCGCAACCTGGAGGTGCCCGAAGCCGAGCGGCAATGCTTTGCCCTCACGGATGCCGAAATCCTGATCCTGGCCCGCTGGGCCTGTCGCATCGAGCGCCATTACAGCCTGCGGCGCGGCACGCCGACGCCGATGGACATCGAATGGGCCAAGGACGGCGTGAGCGGCGAGCTGTTCATCCTTCAGGCCCGACCGGAAACGGTCCAGTCCCGCCAGTCCGGCGCGGTGTTGCGCAGCTGGCATCTGCAACCCCACCAGGCTGAGCAGATCACCAGCGGCCGGGCGATCGGTGCTTCGGTCAGTCAGGGACGGGCCCGGGTGATCAACGATCCCTCCCAGATCCAGCGCTTCGAGGAGGGCGATCTGTTGGTGACGGTTCGCACTGATCCGGACTGGGAGCCGATTCTCAAGAAAGCCAGTGGCGTCGTCACCGACCAGGGGGGGCGCACCTGCCATGCGGCGATCATTGCCCGCGAGATGGGGATCACGGCGATCGTCGGCACCGGCGATGGCAGCCGCCGCATCGTCGATGGCGACACGATCACGATCAGCTGCTGCGAAGGCGATGTGGGCCATGTCTACCGCGGTGCCATTCCCTTCCATGTGGACGAGCAGCGCCTCGACGATCTACCCGCCACCCGCACCCAGATCCTGATCAATGTGGGCAACCCGGAGGAGGCCTTCAACCTGGCGGCGATCCCCTGTGACGGCGTCGGCCTGGCCCGGCTGGAGTTCATCATCGCCAACCACATCCGCGTCCATCCGATGGCCCTGCTCCAGAGCGAGCAGATCCGTGATCCGGGCGAACGGGCCGCCATCGCCGAACTCACCCGCCGTTACGACGATCCCGCTGACTACTACGTCGATCTGCTCAGCCAGGGCATGGGGCGTATCGCCGCGGCCTTCTTCCCGAAGCCGGTGATCCTGCGCTTCTCGGATTTCAAGAGCAACGAATACGCCCGCCTGCTCGGCGGCGCCGCCTTTGAACCCGACGAGGAGAATCCGATGATCGGCTGGCGCGGGGCCTCGCGTTACTACGCCGAGGGCTTCCGCGAGGCCTTTGCGCTCGAATGCCGGGCCCTGCGGCTGGTGCGCGAGACGATGGGATTGACCAATGCCATCCCGATGGTGCCCTTCTGCCGCACCCCCGAGGAAGGGGACCGGGTGCTGGCTGAGATGGCCAAGGCCGGCCTGGTGCGCGGCCAGAACGGCCTGGAGGTCTATGTGATGTGCGAGCTGCCCAGCAATGTGATCGGCGCCGAGGCCTTCGCCGAGCGGTTTGATGGCTTTTCGATCGGCTCCAACGACCTCACCCAGCTGACCCTGGGCCTCGACCGCGATTCAGCCCTGGTGGCCGAGCTGTTCGACGAGCGCCATGCCACGGTCAAGGCGATGATCCAGCTGGCGATCCAGAGCGCCAGACGCTGTGGTCGCAAGATCGGCATCTGCGGCCAGGCCCCCAGTGACTATCCCGAGTTCGCCCGTTTTCTGGTGGAGCAAGGCATCGACTCGATCAGCCTCAATCCCGACGCCATCGTGCGCACTCGCCTGCTGGTGGCCGAGCTGGAACAGCAGCTCCACTGCTGAGCGGGCTGGCGTAGTCCACTCCGTTGCGATGACGGAGGCCTTGATCTGGCTTCAGAGCGCCGGCCGCAGCCGCAGTGTGGTGAGGCCCTGACTCTCGCGGCCAGGAAGCTGGGGACGCAGCCACTGCCAGAGCATGACACCGCAGGCACTGCAGCGCACCACCGACAGAATCGCCAGCCCGACG
>CALPMR020000048.1 GCA_943324725.2 Bordetella parapertussis
CACTGGCCGTTGATACGGCACGACCTCCCTGTCAGCCGGAGTTGATCAGGCGGCGAGATTTCAGACGACGCGACACCCGAGCCCAACTCCCTTTCTCTGCAGGATCCGATGCCCATGAGTGGCGAAGTCAAAGGTGTGCCGATTCGCAACATTGCGATCATTGCCCACGTCGACCACGGCAAGACCACCCTGGTGGACGCCCTTCTCACCCAGTCCGGCATCTTCCGGGAGGGTGAGGCCGTGCCCACTTGCATCATGGACTCCAACGATCTGGAGCGGGAGCGGGGCATCACGATCCTCTCCAAGAACACGGCCGTTGATTACAACGGCATCCGCATCAACATTGTCGACACCCCCGGCCACGCCGATTTCGGTGGTGAGGTGGAGCGGGTCCTCGGCATGGTCGACGGCTGTCTGCTGATCGTCGACGCCAACGAGGGGCCGATGCCCCAGACCCGCTTCGTGCTCAAGAAGGCTCTGGAAAAGGGACTGCGGCCGATTGTGTTTGTCAACAAGATCGACCGGGCCCGGGTTGACCCGGAACAGGCCGTCGACAAGGTGCTCGACCTGTTCCTCGAGCTGGGCGCCGACGACGACCAGTGCGATTTCACTTACCTGTTCGGCAGTGGTATGGCCGGCTACGCCAAGCCGGACATGAAGACCGAGAGCGACAACATGAAGCCGCTCTTCGATGCAATTCTGCGCCATGTTCCGCCGCCGGTCGGCGATCCCAACAAACCCCTGCAGCTGCAGGTCACCACCCTCGATTACAGCGATTTTCTCGGCCGGATCATGATCGGTCGCATCCACAACGGCACCATCAGGGGCGGCCAGCCTGCGGCCCTGATCCGCGACGACGGCACCATCAAGCGGGGTCGTATTTCCAAACTGCTGGGCTTCCAGGGGCTGCAGCGAGTTGAGATCGAGCAGGCCAGTGCCGGTGATCTCGTGGCGGTGGCCGGCTTCGATGAAGTCAACATCGGCGAGACGATCGCCTGCCCCGATCACCCCGAAGCTCTGCCGCTGATCAAGGTGGATGAACCCACCCTGCAGATGACCTTCGTCGTCAACGATTCGCCCTTTGCCGGCAAGGAGGGCAAGTTCGTCACCAGCCGCCAGCTGCGGGACAGGTTGCAACGGGAACTGCTCACCAACGTGGCCCTGCGCGTTGAAGACACCGATTCCCCGGACCGGTTTGCGGTCAGTGGTCGCGGCGAACTGCACCTGGGCATCCTGATCGAAACGATGCGCCGTGAGGGCTATGAGTTCCAGGTGAGCCAGCCCCAGGTGATCTTCCGCACCATCGACGGCACCCCGAGCGAGCCCTACGAAACCCTGGTGATGGATGTGCCGGAGGAATCCGTCGGCTCCTGCATCGAGAAGCTCGGCACGCGCAAGGGCGAGATGCAGAACATGGAGAACACCAACGACGGCCGTACCCAGCTCGAGTTCGTCGTTCCCGCCCGTGGCCTGATCGGTTTCCGCGGTGAGTTCATCCGCGCCACCCGTGGCGAGGGAATCATGAGCCACTCGTTCCTCGATTACCGGCCGATGCAGGGGGACATGGATGCCCGCCGCAACGGTGTTCTGGTGGCCTTCGAGGAGGGCACCGCCACCTTCTACGCCCTCAAGGGTGCCGAAGACCGGGGTCAGTTCTTCATCACCCCTGGCACCAAGGTCTACAAGGGCATGATCGTCGGCGAGCACAACCGTCCGCCCGATCTCGAGCTCAACGTCTGCAAAGCCAAGCAGGTCACCAACATCCGCTCCGCCGGTGCTGAGGTGCTCGACACGCTGCAGGCGCCGATTCAGATGACTCTGGAGAGGGCGCTCGAGTACATCGGTCCTGATGAGATGCTCGAAGTCACCCCCGAGTCGATCCGGCTGCGCAAGCTGGCGATGAAGAAGCCAGCCAAGCGTTGAGCTCTGGCTGCGATGCAGGCGCCGTCCAACCCAGTTGGCACGGCGCCCAGGATGAAGAAGCTCAGCTGATCGCCGATCCGCGCCTGCAGGCCGCCATCGAGCTGTTCAATGCCGGTGATTGGTATGCCTGTCACGACGGCTTTGAGGAGCTCTGGCATGAGACCCAGGGGCCCGTCCGCACCGTGTTGCAGGGAATTCTGCAGATCGCCGTGGGCCAACTCCATCTTGAACGGCGTAATCATCATGGGGCCATGGTTCTCACGGGTGAGGGCCTTGGCCGATTGCGGCGCTGTGACAGCCAGGCCCTTGGGCTTGATCTGGTGGCTTTTCGCCAGGAGAGTTCGCTCTGGTTGCAGGCTTTGCAGGCCGACTCCGACACCTCCGTCTTGCCTAAACCGAGCCTGCAGAGGCCGGGCGGGTCACCCCGGTAAATTGGGCTCATGTTTCACCGCCTGCCGAGCTGATCGATGCAGGTCAGAACCCTGTCCCAGTTGCGATCACGTTGGCGTTCTCCACTGAGCTCTGCGATGCATTCCGCCGCCAGCCATCGTCGTCGCACGCTGACGGTGACCACTGTGCTGTCCCTTCTGGCCCTGGCGATTCCCCATCCCGGAGCAGCCCAGTCCGCCACGCCGGCCAAGTCTGTGGTCAGCAGTCCGGTATCGGCTGCTGACGCCGGCCTGGTCACGATTGAATCCGATACCCAGCAGGCCGACAACCGCACCGGCGTTGTCACCGCCAATGGCAATGTGCGCATCGAATATCCCGATCGCCACATGGTCGCCACCTCTCGCCAGGCCCAGTACTTCTCCAAAGAAGGCCGGCTTGTGCTGACCGGCGACGTCGATGTGATCGATGCCGATGGCCAGCGCATTCGTGCTGAGCGTCTCGTGTACCGGCTTGACAGTGAGCGGCTCCTGGCCGAGCCTCCCGCCGGCAAACAGGTGTACAGCCGGCTGCGGTTGCAGAACAAGGCTCCGGCCGCCGCCGCCAGACCACTGCTGCCATGAGTCTTGCCCTGGAACGGGTGTCCATCACCCTGGGGGGTCGACCTCTCGTCGATGACGTCAGTCTGGAACTTCGCCCCGGTGAAGTGGTCGGCCTGCTCGGCCCCAACGGCGCTGGCAAGACGACCACCTTCAATCTCATCACCGGGCTGCTGCGCCCAGACAGCGGCGATGTGCTGCTGGATGGTCAGTCGGTCAGCACCCTGTCCATGCCGGTTCGAGCCCGGCTCGGTATTGGTTATCTGCCCCAGGAAGCGAGTGTCTTCCGCCAGCTCACCGTGCGTGACAACCTGAAGCTGGCGCTGGCCGAGAGTGGCACCCCGGAACATCGGCGGCGCGATCGGCTGGAGCAACTGATCGAGGATTTCCATCTCGGCCTGTTCCAGCAACGGCGCGGTTACCAGCTTTCGGGAGGCGAGCGACGCCGCTGTGAGGTGGCACGAGCCCTGGCCGTCGGCGAATCGGGGCCCCGCTATCTGCTGCTCGATGAGCCCTTCGCCGGGGTGGACCCCCTGGCAGTGGCCGATCTGCAGGATCTGATCAGTGGCCTGCGCGATCGGGGCATGGGCGTGTTGATCACCGATCACAACGTTCGCGAGACGTTGGCGATCACCAATCGCGCCTACATCCTCACCGAGGGTTCTCTGCTGGCCTCGGGAAGCTCGGCGGAGGTGGCGGACAACCCCCTGGTCCGGCGCCACTACCTGGGCGAAAGCTTCGCGATGTTGGCGGCCCCTACCTTCTGGAGCGGTGAGCAGGATGAACCCCTGGTCGCTGCGCTCGAACCGCCGAGCCAGCCGGAGCTGCTCCCGGAACCAGGGACTGCGGCAACGAGCTGGACCGGCCGCCTGGTTCGGGTCCCCGTGGTCCAGGCCAGCCTGAGATGGGCGGCCGCCGTTGTTTCCCCTCTGAGCCCCTGGCTGCGCCGTATCCCCCTGCTCGATCGCTGGCTGGTCGGTGAGCTGCTCGGTCCCCTGATGTTCGGCACCGCCGCTTTCACCGCCGTATCCCTGTCGGTCGGCGTGGTGTTTGAGCTGGTCAGGCGGGTGTCGGAATCGGGGCTGCCGGTCACGGCGGCGCTGCTGGTGCTGCTGCTGCGCCTGCCCGGATTCCTGGTTCTGGCGTTCCCGATGGCCACCTTGATGGCCACCCTGCTGGCCTACAGCCGGCTGTCCGGCAGCAGTGAGCTCACGGCCCTGCGCAGCGTCGGCGTGAGCACGCGCCGGATGGTGGTGCCAGCATTGATGCTGGCCGTGGTGATGAGTCTGTTGACTTTCACCTTCAACGATCTGATCGTGCCGCGGGCCAACCTGGCCGCCTCCAACACCCTGGAGCGGGCTCTGGGCAAGGCCATCGCCAGTGAGAAAGGCGACAACATTCTTTATTCACGTTTTGGTCGCATCAAGATGGAGGAGGGGGAATCAACTCGAATGTTGACCCACATCTTTTACGCTCGTAAGTTCATGCGTGGTGAGATGAATGATGTCACGTTGATTGATTTTTCCCGTTCTGGTCAGCGCCAGATGCTGATGGCCAAGCAAGGCCATTGGAACGATGACAAAGCGATGTGGGAATTCTCGAATGGCCGAATCGTCAACATCGATGAAAATAATGGCACCACGACTTCTGCTGAATTTGATCGTTATTTTTATCCCCTCTCTCGAGATCCCCTGGAGGTGGCAAAGCTTCCCACCGATGCCAGTGTGATGACGGTGGGCCAGGCCCTGCGGGCGGAACGGCTGCTCAAGGAAGCCAACAACCTCAAGGAATCCCGTCGTTTGAGAGTGAGGATCCAGGAGAAATTTGCCTTCCCCGCCATCTGTCTGGTCTTCGGCCTGATCGGCAGCAGCCTCGGCGTTCGTCCCCACTCCCGCACCAGCCGCAGCCAGGGGTTCGGCATCAGCGTGCTGTTGATTTTCGGCTATTACTTGATGTCCTTCATCTTCAGCTCCCTCGGGATCACCGCCACCCTGTCCCCGTTTCTGGCAGCCTGGATGCCAGTCCTGATCGGGCTGAGTGGCGGTCTCTGGTTGCTGCGCCAAGCCAGCCGCTGAGGCCGCCAAGGACCTGTCTCGGCCCGAATCGCCTGGTTGGACGGCAGACTGGGCAAATCTGAACCTCGCTGCGTGAACGATCCGGTCTTTGCCCTGGGCCTGCTGGCCTTCGGCCTGCTGCTGCTGGTGCTGCCCCTGTCTTTCTGGTCCCTCAGCGGTGGCAAGAACAGTTCCGCTGTGCGCTTGCTGGTGGCCGCTGCCAACCTCTGCCTCACCGCCCAGCTGGTCTTGCGCTGGTGGGACTCTGGTCACTTTCCGATCAGCAACCTTTATGAGTCCCTTTGCTTCCTGGCCTGGGGCTGCACGCTGACCCAGCTGCTGGTGGAACGCAGCTGGCCCAGTCCGCTGGTGCCGGCGGCGGCCACACCGATGGCCCTGGGCTGCGTGGCCTTTGCCAGCTTCGCCCTGCCGGATCAACTGCAACAGGCCTCACCCCTGGTACCGGCCCTGCGTTCCAGTTGGTTGGTGATGCATGTGAGCGTGATCATGCTCAGCTACGCCGCCCTGCTGGTCGGTTCGCTGCTGTCCGTGGCGGTGTTGTTCACCGAGCGCGACCAGGCCCTGGAACTGCGCAGCAGCTCCATCGGCAGCGGTGGCTTCCGGCAGGCGCAGCTGGCTTCCGATGGCCCCGGAGCCATGGCGCTGAGCAGCACCGAATTCCGGATCAGCGAGCAGCTCGACAGCCTCAGCTACCGCACCATCACCGTTGGTTTTCTGCTGCTCTCGGTCGGTCTGGTCAGCGGCGCCGTCTGGGCCAATGAGGCCTGGGGCAGCTGGTGGAGCTGGGACCCAAAGGAAACCTGGGCGCTGATTTGCTGGTTGGTCTACGCGGCCTATCTGCACACCCGCCTGATCCGTGGCTGGCAGGGGCGCCGGCCCGCGATTGTCGCGGTGGTGGGGCTTGTGGTGATCGCGGTCTGCTACATCGGCGTCAACCTGCTGGGCATCGGACTGCACAGCTATGGCTGGTTCTTCGACAGCTGAGTCTCGATCCGGATCCAGCGGCTGGACGCCGCTGGATCCGGGGACTTTGAGAGGCGGGCTCGCGCCCAGATCCTGAGCTTCACCGAGGCCCCCTTAGCGGGTGCCTCGCGATCGCAACAGACTGAACTTCGAGTTCAGACCAAGGCCGGCTCAGGTCGGCGGCTGCTGCGGATGCCCCGGATCGCCTCGGCATAGTCGCTGGCGCCGAAGACGCCGGAACCGCTGACGATGGCGTTGGCACCGGCTTCGATCACCTTCCAGGCATTGGAGGGCTTGACGCCGCCATCCACCTCGATCCAGGGGTCGAGACCGCGCTCATCGCACATCCGGCGCAGATCACGGATTTTCTGCACCTGGTTGTCGATGAAGCTCTGGCCGCCGAAGCCGGGGTTGACGCTCATGATCAGCACCAGATCGCAGAGCTCCAGGCAGTACTCCAGCGTGTCGAGCGGCGTGCTGGGGTTGAGCACGGCGCCCGCCAGCTTGCCCAGCTCCTTGATCTGGGCCAGGTTGCGATGCAGGTGGGGGCAGGCCTCGACCTGGACGCTGATGATGTCAGCGCCGGCCTTGGCGAAGTCAGCGACATACTTCTCAGGCTCGACGATCATCAGGTGGACGTCGAGCGGCTTGGTGGTGACCGGCCTGAGGGCTTCGACGATCAGGGGCCCGATGGTGATGTTGGGGACAAAGCGGCCATCCATCACATCCACATGGATCCAGTCGGCGCCGGCCTGGTCGACAGCCCGCACGTCCTCCCCCAGCTTTGAGAAGTCGGCGGAGAGGATTGAAGGGGAAACCACCAGGGGTTTGGTGCTCATGGACGGCGTCCGGGGCGAAAGCGGATCAGGATTGTAAGGAGCCGCCTACCGCACTGATACGATTGCCGCGCTTCAAGCCCCAGAGGGCCTGCAGTTGCTGGCGCCTTCGGCTTCCACCGCGCGTATCTCCTCTGTCGCTTCTCCCTGAAGCCCCGTACCCCTGCCCGACTGCCGTGGATCGCACCCTCATCCAGGAAATTCTCGAGGTCGTAGAACAGGCCGCCATCGCATCTGCAGAACTCACCGGCCTCGGCCAGAAAGATGAGGCCGATGCAGCCGCGGTCGAAGCCATGCGCAAGCGCATGGGCCAGATTCAGATGCAGGGCCGCATCGTGATCGGTGAAGGGGAGCGTGACGAAGCCCCCATGCTGTACATCGGCGAGGAAGTCGGCAGTGGCACCGGTCCCGGTGTCGACTTCGCCGTCGATCCCTGCGAAGGCACCAACCTCTGTGCCAACAGCCAGCGCGGTTCGATGGCCGTGCTGGCTGCCTCCGATCGCGGCGGCCTGTTCAACGCCCCCGACTTCTACATGAAGAAGCTGGCTGCCCCCCCGGCCGCCAAGGGCAAGGTGGACATCCGCAAGTCGGCCACCGAGAACATCAAGATTCTCAGCGAGTGCCTCGGCCTGGCCGCCAGCGAACTGACGATCGTGGTCATGGATCGCGCCCGCCATAAGGATCTGATCGCTGAGATCCGTTCCACCGGCGCCCGGGTTCAGCCGATCTCCGACGGCGACGTGCAGGCCGCCATTGCCTGCGGCTTCGCCGGCACTGGTACCCATTGCCTGATGGGCATCGGCGCAGCCCCTGAAGGGGTGATCTCCGCGGCCGCGATGCGCGCTCTCGGCGGCCACTTCCAGGGTCAGCTGGTCTATGACCCCGCTGTCGCCCAGACGAGCGAGTGGGCCGACTACACCAAGGAAGGCAACATCGCCCGGCTCAACGAGATGGGCATCACCGACGTTGACAAGGTGTACGAGGCTGAAGAGCTCGCCTCAGGCGAGAATGTGGTGTTCGCCGGCAGTGGCATCACCGATGGCCTGCTGTTCCACGGGGTCAAGTTTGAGAAGGACTGCACCAGGACCAGCAGCCTGGTGATCAGCACCCTCGACAACAGCGCCAGGTTCACCAACACCATCCACATCAAGCCAGGCGCCCAGAGCATCGCTCTGGTCTGATTCCCAGCAGCCTGAGCGAGCTCCTTCCCCGACTCCATGCATATCGCCGTCGTCGGTCTCAGCCATCGCACAGCTCCGGTTGAGCTCCGCGAACGGCTCAGCATCCCGGAGCAGACGATGGAAGCATCCCTCCAGCAGCTGCGTTCCGACGATCAGGTGCTGGAGGCCTCCATCCTCAGCACCTGTAATCGCCTCGAGATCTATGCCCTCCTGCGCCATCCGGAGCAGGGCATCACGGCGGTGGGGAGTTTTCTGAGCCAGGTCTCCGGCCTGGCCCTCGATCAGCTCACTCCCCACCTGTTCACCTTCCATCACGAAGAGGCCGTCGGTCACCTGCTGCGGGTGGCGGCCGGTCTGGACAGCCTGGTGCTGGGCGAGGGTCAGATCCTCTCCCAGGTCAAGAAAATGGTGCGCCTGGGCCAGGAGTATCGCTCCGTCGGCCCCATCCTCAATCGCCTGCTCAACCAGGCGGTGAGCACCGGCAAACGGGTGCGCACCGAAACCAATCTCGGCACCGGAGCCGTCTCGATCAGTTCGGCAGCTGTGGAGCTGGCCCAGCTGAAGATCGGCCAGGCCCGCGGGCTCGATGAGCTGGTCTCCCTCGAACAGGAACAGGTGGCGGTGGTCGGAGCAGGCCGCATGGCCCGGCTGCTGTTGCAGCATCTCCAGTCCAAGGGCTGTCGTGGGGCCGTGCTGCTGAATCGCACCGTGGCCCGAGCCGAGGCCCTTGCGGCCGATTTCCCCGCTCTGCCGGTGCAATGCCGGCCGCTGGGTGATCTGGATCACTGCCTGAGCACCTGTTCCCTGGTGTTCACCAGCACCGGTGCCGAGGAACCGATCATCACGGCTGAGCGGCTGCATGGCCTCAACCGGCGCTCAAGTCTGATGTTGATCGATATCGGCGTGCCGCGCAACATCGGTGCTGATGCCGGTGAGCTCAGTGGGGTCGAAGCCTTTGATGTCGATGATCTGCAGGAGGTGGTCGCCCGCAATCAGGAGAACCGCCGCGAGATGGCCGCTGAAGCCGAAGGGCTACTGGCGGAGGAGTCGCAGTTGTTCCTGGAATGGTGGGATGGACTGGAGGCGGTTCCGCTGGTGAATCGGCTGCGCAACCAGCTGGAAGATATCCGCGAGCAGGAACTTCAGAAAGCTCTCAGCCGCATGGGTCCCGATCTCTCAGCCCGGGAGCGCAAGGTTGTGGAAGCCCTCAGCAAAGGCATCATCAATAAGATCCTGCACACCCCAGTGACCCGGCTGAGAGCGCCTCAGCCACGCCAGCAACGCCATCAGGCGATGAAGGTTCTGCAGGACCTGTTTGAACTGCACGAGGGGCCGTTTGATGGCTGAGATGCGCTTGCATCGAAGTGTTCCCGGCACTCGCAGACGTGCCCCTCGCTCTTGTACGGTCAGCCCATTAAAAAGAAAGGAAGAGAGTCCATGAAACGCGTTCTTGCCATCATCCTTGGCGGCGGGGCTGGCACCCGTCTTTACCCACTCACGAAAACACGTGCCAAGCCGGCCGTGCCCCTGGCGGGTAAGTACAGACTGATCGATATTCCTGTCAGCAATTGCATCAACTCAGAGATCAACAAGATCTATGTGCTGACTCAATTCAACAGCGCTTCACTCAATCGTCACCTGACGATGAGCTATAATTTATCGGCAGGCTTTGGTCAGGGTTTTGTCGAAGTGTTGGCAGCCCAGCAAACTCCTGATAGCCCCAGTTGGTTTGAAGGCACAGCCGATGCCGTGCGCAAATACCAGTGGTTGTTTCAGGAATGGGATGTCGATCACTACCTGATCCTTTCCGGTGATCAGCTCTACCGGATGGACTACAGCCAATTTGTTCAGCATCATATTGATACCGGCGCCCAGCTCTCCGTTGGCGCCCTGCCGGTCGATGCTGCCCAAGCCCAGGACTTTGGCCTGATGCGCACCACCCCTGATGGTCGTATTCGTGAGTTTCGCGAGAAGCCCAAGGGAGCTGATCTTGAGGCCATGCAGGTGGATACCGAAAAGCTTGGGCTCAGTGCAGAGGATGCCAAGCGCAAGCCGTATCTTGCCTCCATGGGCATCTATGTGTTCAGCCGCGACACCCTGTTCGATCTGTTGGCAACCAATCCCTCAGCCACGGACTTTGGCAAGGAGATCATCCCAGCCTCCCTGGATCGGGGCGACAATCTGCAGAGCTTCCTTTTCAATGACTACTGGGAGGACATCGGCACGATCGGCGCCTTCTATGAGGCGAATCTTGCCCTCACGGATCAACCCAATCCCGCCTTCTCCTTCTACGACGAAAAGTTCCCGATCTACACCCGTCCTCGCTATCTGCCCCCCAGCAAGCTGCAGGACAGCCAGGTCACCGCTTCGATCATCGGCGAAGGATCTCTGCTCAAAGCCTGCAGCATCCATCACTGTGTGCTGGGCGTTCGAACCAGGGTTGAAGATGAAGTGGTGTTGCAGGACACTCTGGTGATGGGTGCTGACTATTTCGAATCGATGGAAGAACGGGCCGTACTGCGGGAGCGGGGTGGAATCCCGATCGGTGTGGGCAGGGGCACGACGGTGAAGCGGGCCATCCTCGACAAGAATGTCCGCATCGGCGAAAACGTCACGATCGTCAACAAGGATCACGTCGAAGAGGCCGATCGTCCGGAGCTGAACTTCTACATCCGTAACGGCATTGTCGTGGTGGTCAAGAACGGCACCATCGCCGACGGTTCCGTGATCTGAATCTGACCAGCGCCAGCGGGCTTCCACCTTGATCGCTGCAGCGATCGCTGCGAAACCGCTGGCCACGGCCGACAGCAGTTGCTGACACGGTGAGCCAAGGGGCCGAATTCGCCGCCATCGCTAGCCAGAATGGCGATGAATTTGCGTTTTACCAAGGCCCCATGAGCAAGGCTCACTTCGGTCTGATCGGCCTCGGCGTCATGGGCGAGAACCTCGTCCTCAATGCGGAGCGGAACGGCTTTTCCAGCGTCGTCTACAACCGCACCTACGCCAAGACCCAGGAGTTTCTGGCCGGTCGTGGTGCCGGCAAGGACATCATCGGCGCCGAATCTCTGCCGGAGTTTGTGGCTGCCCTTGAGCGTCCGCGGCGCATTTTGATGATGGTGAAGGCGGGCCAACCGGTGGACGACATGATCGCAACCCTGGCACCACTGCTGGAGGAAGGTGATCTGCTGATCGACGGAGGCAACTCCCTCTACACCGATACCGAACGCCGGGTCGCCCAGCTCGAAAGCCTCAGCTTCGGCTTCATTGGTATGGGTGTTTCCGGTGGTGCCAAGGGTGCTCTGGAAGGGCCCAGCATGATGCCCGGTGGCACCAGAGCTGCCTACGACGCCATTGAGGGTCTGGTCACCAAGATGGCCGCCCAGGTCGAAGACGGTCCCTGTGTCACCTACATCGGCCCCGGTGGCGCCGGCCACTTCGTCAAGACCGTTCACAACGGCATTGAATACGGCATCGAGCAGATCCTGGCCGAGGCCTACGACCTGATGAAGCGGGTGGCCGGGCTCAACGGCGACGCCATGGCCCAGGTCCTGGGGGACTGGAACCAGACCGAAGAGCTGGCCTCTTTCCTGGTCGAAATCACCGAGGTCTGTCTGGCCACCAAGGATCCCGAAAGCGGTGGCGATCTGGTGGAGCTGATCGTCGATGCCGCCGGTCAGAAGGGAACCGGTCTGTGGACCGTGGTCAGCGCCCTGGAGATGGGCGTGCCGGTTCCGACCATCTATGCCGCCCTCAACGCCAGGGTGCTCAGCTCCCTGCGCAGCGAGCGGCTGGCGGCGGAAGCCGTGCTCCCGTCTGGTCGTCCTGCCTCAATCCCCAGCCACAGCTTCGATCTGGGCTCGCCCGAGAGCGGCATGGAGCCGTTGCGTGATGCCACGATCCTGGCCTGCATCGCCAGCTATGCCCAAGGCATGGCCCTGCTGCAGGAGGCCTCAAAACTGCACGATTACCATCTCGATTTCGCCGCCATCGGCCAGATCTGGAAAGGGGGCTGCATCATCCGGGCCCGCCTGCTGCAGCGCATTCAGGATGCCTACACCGCCAATCAGGAGCTGCCCAACCTGATGGTCGATCCCTGGTTTGCCGAGCAGATCAACCGCCGCCTGCCTGGCCTGCGCCAGGTGGTGGCCGGTGCTGCCCTGGCCGGCATTCCTGTGCCCTGCTACAGCAGCACGCTTGATTACATCAGCAGCTACGCCACGGGTCGCCTGCCCCAGAATCTGGTTCAGGCGATGCGCGACTGCTTCGGGTCCCACACCTATGAGCGCACCGACCGCCCCGGCAACTTCCACACCGAATGGCTGACATGACCACCTATCAGCTGATCGTGGCCAGCTCGCCCGAGGATCTGGCCCGTCAGGTGGCGGAACGGGTGGCTGCGGTGATCGATCTGGCCCTGGCCCAGCGTGATCGGGCCCAGATCGCCCTGGCCGGCGGCGAAACCCCCAAGCCGGCCTACGGGCTCCTTGGTCAGGAACATCTCCCCTGGAATCGGGTCGATGTGCTGTTGGGTGATGAGCGCTGGGTGGACGCGGCCGATCCGGCCAGCAATGCCCGCATGCTGCACGAAACCCTGCTCGCCCAGGGACCAGCCAGCCAGGCTTGCTTCCATCCGGTGCCCACGGACCGGTCCACTCCAGAGCTGAGCGCCGAGGCCTACGCAGCGCTCGTGGCTCAGATCTGTGCCGGTGATCCGCCCTGCTTTGATCTGATGCTGCTCGGCCTTGGGGATGACGGCCACACGGCCTCCCTGTTCCCTGGTACCGCTGCCGCCACGGTCAGCGACCGGTTCGTGACGATCGGCGAGGGCAAAGGGCTGCCGCGCATCACGCTGACGGCTCCGGTGCTCAGTGCCGCCCGCCAGGTGATTTTTATGGTCAGTGGCGCCAACAAGCAACAGGCCCTGCGCCGCCTGCTCGATCCAGAGGAGCTCGCTGAACGCACTCCAGCCAGGTTGGTGCAACCAGCCCAGCCGGTGGTGATCCTCGCCGATGCGGCAGCGGCCGACGGCCTGGCCTGATCGCGCCAGACTGTCGCTCAACCGGAGCAGCAGGGTGACCGCAGACCAGGGGAGCAGGGATCCGGAAGCCACGCGGCTGGTGGTGTCAGGGGCCGGCTTCAGCGGCTGGCATGCCCTCAATGACACGATCATGGGGGGGCGCAGCAGTGGCGCCTGCCGAATCGACAGCCACGGGCTCCATTTTGATGGCGAGCTGGTTGAGGCCGGTGGCGGCTTCATCAGCGTGCGCTCGCCGCTGTTCTCGCCACCGCTGGATCTTTCCGGCTGCACGGCCCTGGAACTGGCTGTGGTCGGTGAAGGCAGGCGCTTCAAGCTGGCCGTGGCCTGCGCCGATGGCGTGGCCGGCCTCACCGAACTGATCCCCGGCGGGCTGCGCTGGGTGCATGAATTCGCCACCGAGCACGACGGCATCACCCGGGTACGGATCGGCTTTGAGCAGCTCAGTGCCTCGGTGCGTGCCAAACCGATTCAGGGGCTGCCCCTGGGCTTGCCACTGCGATTTGATCCCAGCCGCATCACCCGGTTGCAGCTGCTGCATTCCAAGTTCGGCGACGATGGTGGCCTCAATCCCGGCTTTCGAGCTGGCCCCCTGCATCTTGAACTGCACGCGATCCATGCCGTCGTCTGATTCCGATCCACTGGCGCCCGGTTGGCTGAGGCACGACGTCAGCGCCAACACTGATCTGAGCCAACTGGTGGCGGCAGCGGCCGATCTCTGTCGCAAGC
>CALPMR020000049.1 GCA_943324725.2 Bordetella parapertussis
AGATACCGGAATTCTAATGCTGAAAAAACCGGCCTTCTGATGCGGATAAAACGGAGCTTCTGATGCAGGAAAAACTGCTCTGCCCATGCCGGGAAACGGGAGGCGGCTGGGGGTTGCGCTCGCTGGGAACCACCATCGACCCGGGTTCCGACTCGCCGTCGCTCTCGCACGCGCCAACGGGGCACCCACGATGGCGACGACCGGCACAGCTCGGAGTTCGCCGTTGAACGCCTGGTGCAGGTGGGGCTTCTTCAGTTCCCCCCTTGTGGCTTCGCCCCAAACCCTTGTCAAGGATTTGGTGGACATTGGACCAGCGCCCAATGGGTTCCGCCGAGGTGTTTGTTGTTGGTTGACCAGCCTGTTTAGCAAGATCCGCCACACCCTCACCCCCCGCCCGGAGCCAACTCCGCCCGCCGCAACCGGCCCGCCCAGGCATCGAGAAAGGTCTTGCTGCAGCTAGCCACCGGCACCGCCAGCAGCAGGCCCAACAGCTCGCCGAGTCCCAGCAAGCTGCCGAGGCGGGCGCCGATCGGCAGGCTGATCAGCAGCCAGGCCGGCTGCAAGCCGACGATGCTGCCCATCAGCCTGGGCTGGATCACCTGATCCACCACCTGGCCCACCGTGATCGCCGCCGCCAGCACCTCCAGCCCCTGGCCAGGATCCTGCAGGGCCAGCAGCAGGCTCACCAGCACGATCGTCAGGGCACTGGCGTAGGGCACCAGGGTGGTGAAGCCGATCGTGACGGCGAACAGCACGCCATAGGGAATGCCCAGCAGGGTGAACACCACCATCTGCAGCAGACTCAGAATCAACGCCAGCACCACCTGGCCGGCGAAGTAGCCGCGGAAGGTGCGATAGAGCGTGCTGGTCACCAAAGAGCGCACGCCGGGGGGCAACCACTCCGCCAGCCCCTCGGCGATGCGCTCCCCGCCCAGCAGCAGAAACACGGTCAGCACCAGCACGATCACGGTGTTGACCGTCAGCCCCACGGTGGCGCCCAGCAGACTCAACACCTGCTGGCTGAGCTGGCTGGCCAGTTTGCTGGTGCGGCTGATCAGTTCACTGCTGAGATTGCCGAACTCGGTGGGCAAGCCCTTGGCCACCGCCCAGTTCTGCAACTCCGCCAGCAGGGTTTCGCCCTTGACCAGCCAGCCCGGCAGGGCGTTGATCAGTTCATCGAGCTGGCTGACCAGCCGCGGCAACAGCCAGAGCGCGGCCAGCACCACCCCGCCGAAGCCGATCCCCAGCACCAGCAACAGCGCCAGGGGGCGGGGCAGGCGTTGCTGCACCAACCAGCGCGTCGGGATGTCGAGCAGGAAGGCCAGCAACGCCGCCGTCAGGAACAGGGCGGGGAAGGGGGCCAGGGGCCCCAGCAACTGGCGCAGCACCCAGAGATTGAGCACCAGCAGCGGCAGGGCGAGGCTGAACCGCAACCAGGGAGGCAACACCAACCGCTCGAGCATCGCCTCAGGGGAACAGAGCCCCAGGGTTGGGGCAGGAACTGGGCTCAGCTTGGCGACCGGACGGGTCCGGCGCCACGGTCCGGCGCCACGGTCAGAGCCTGATGCGGCCCGGCGTCAGGCCGGTGGCGGACTGCCCGCGGACCTTCTGCCCCGCCGCGATGGTTCCCGGGCCAGAGCGACTTCTACATCTGCTCCAGGTAGGCGCTGCTGCCGAGCTGCTGCAGGCGTTCATCCTTGGCCACCACCTGATCGTGCAGATCGGCCTGATAGCGGGCCAACTCGCCGGCCAGGCGCTCATCGGCGATCGCCAGGATGCGGACCGCCAGCAGGCCGGCATTGAGCCCATTGCCGATCGCCACCGTGGCCACGGGGATGCCGCCCGGCATCTGCACGATCGAATGCAGGGAATCCACCCCCGAGAGCGCCCGGCTCTGCACCGGCACACCGATCACCGGCAGGGTGGTGAGCGCGGCCACCATGCCGGGCAGATGGGCGGCGCCACCGGCGCCGGCGATGATCACCTTGAGACCCCGGGCGGCGGCGGCTTCGGCGAAGGCCACCATTTCCAGCGGCGTGCGATGGGCCGAGAGCACCCGCAGCTCACAGGCGACGCCGAAGCGCTCGAGGATCTGCACCGCCGGCTCCATCGTCGGCAGGTCGGAATCGCTGCCCATGATCACGGCCACGCTGGGCCCGCTGATGCTGGCCCCAGCGGGCCCAGCGGCGATGGCCCCCGCGGGGGTGGCGGAACCCTGAACCACGGCGAGAGGTCACACGGAGAGTGGCATTCTCTCCCTACGTGCGCCCTTGCCCCGCCATGCGCTGGCTCACCAACCTGCGGCTGCCTTCGGCCGCAAGCGAAGCCCTGCAACGCCGCTGGCGGGTGGGCCTCGATGACGAGGAGCGGATCAGCGCCATTGAGGCCCTGGATGCGGGCAGCCGGGCCGCCGGCGAGGACTGGGGCGGCGACTGGCTCTCGCCCGCCGGGGTCGATCTGCAGATCAACGGCGGCCTGGGACTGGCCTTTCCGGAGCTGACGGCGGCGGATCTGCCCCGGCTGCAGGAGCTGCTGGAGCTGCTCTGGCGCGATGGTGTCGAGGCGATCTGCCCAACCTTGGTGACCTGTGCGGTGGCCCCCTTGCGCCAGGCGCTGACAGTGCTGGCCGAGGCGCGGCGCCGGCACCGGCCGGGTCGCTGCCGGTTGCTGGGGGCCCATCTGGAGGGGCCGTTCCTGGAGACGGCCCGGCGCGGCGCCCATCCGCTCCAGCATCTCTGCGAGCCCAGCCTGGCGGCCCTGCAAGAGCGCATCGGCGGCTTCAGCGGCGGCCCCGAAGCCGACATCGCCCTGGTGACGCTGGCGCCGGAGCTGGCGGGCAGCGAACCGGTGATCGCCGCCCTGCGGGCGATGGACGTGGTGGTCAGCCTGGGCCACAGCGCCGCCAGTGAAGTCCAGGCCGAGGCAGCCTTCAACGCCGGCGTCGGCATGCTCACCCACGCCTTCAACGCCATGCCCGACATGCACCGCCGCGCCCCGGGGCCGGTGGCCGCCGCCCTGCTGCGCCCGGATGTGGCCGTGGGATTGATCGCTGACGGGGTGCATGTGGCGCCGACGATGGCCGTGCTGCTGCAGCGCCTGGCCCCCCAGCAGGTGGTGATCGTCAGCGATGCCCTGGCCCCCTACGGCCTGGCGGAGGGCCAGCACCGCTGGGATGACCGGATGCTCAGCGTCAGCGACGGCAGCTGCCGGCTGGAGGATGGCACCCTGGCCGGCGTGACCTTGCCGCTGCTGGAGGGGGGGGCCCGGCTGGCCGGCTGGAGCGGCCAGCCGGGCCAGGCGATCGCCGCCGCCACCCTGCTGCCCCGCCGCTTGCTGGGCGGCAGTGCCAGAGCTGAAACGGCGCTGTTGGGGATGGCGCTGGCCGACAGCCTGCGCTGGCGGGCCGGCGACGCCGGTTTGAGCTGGAAGCGCTCAGCCTGAGCGGGCCGGGCTCCCTGCCTAGGATCTGGCCCACTGGTGCCCAAACCCGTCCGATGTCCGCCGACCTGCAGGAGGTTCAACCCGATCAGAACAGCGCGCTCCCGGACGCCAAGCAGAGCGAGAAGGCTGAAGTGCAGGCCTACTTCGAGAGCACGGGCTTTGAGCGCTGGAACCGCATCTACAGCGACAGCGACGACGTCAACAAAGTCCAGCGCAACATCCGCATCGGCCATCAGAAGACCGTCGATGAGGTGCTCGTCTGGGTTCAGGAGCAGGGCAACCTGGCGGGCCGCAGCTTCTGCGACGCCGGCTGCGGTGTCGGCAGCCTCAGCCTGCCCCTGGCCCAGCTGGGGGCAGGCTCGGTAGCCGCCAGTGATCTCTCCGCGGCGATGGTGACCGAGGCGGAGCGCCGCGCCCGTGCCACCGGCATCAGCGCCGGGCAGCTCAGCTTCAGCGCCTCCGATCTTGAGAGCCTGCAGGGCCGCTACGACACGGTGATCTGCCTGGATGTGTTCATCCACTACCCCCAGGCCGCCGCCGAGGAGATGGTGCGCCACCTGGCCTCAATGGCCGACCGACACCTGATCGTCAGCTTCGCGCCCTACACACCCCTGCTGGCCCTGCTCAAGGGCATCGGCCAACTGTTCCCGGGGCCCAGCAAAACCACCCGGGCCTACACCCTGCGCGAAGACGGCATCGTGGCCGCGGCCGCCAGCGCCGGCTTCCGGCCCGTGCGCCGCAGCCTCAACCAGGCGCCCTTCTACTTCTCACGGCTGATCGCCTTCGAGCGGGGCTGAGGCCAGAGCGCTCAGCGCAACCGGGCCGGCTGCCTCCAGGCTCATCTTGAGGGCCACGCCTCCGGGGGTTCAAGACGAGCCACCAAGAAGCAGGGGCCAGCCGGATCCCTGGCCACCGGTCGGCGGCCAGGGATCCGGGTAGCTGAATGGAGCACCCCAGGGCTTCATCGCTGCTCCGCCGAAAACCGGGGGTGTGCGCAGCGATCGAGCAGCGCTGAAGCGGATGGTCGCGCAGCAATTGCTGTCGCTGGCTTTACATCTTGATCGGCCGGAATGGGATCAGCAGTGGCAGCTGGCCGGGTGCATGATGCCCCAACCGGTGAGATTCAGACAGCGACATTCAAGCAGCGGCATCCAACCAGCGCCCAAAGGACAGCTGTGCCAGAACAACAACATGGAGACACCACCATGCCAAGCTCTGGATGATTCGACACCAGAGGCACACCCTTGCGCTGGCCGCACCGATAGACATCAAGCCGTTGGAGCCAGCTGATCTGGAGATCATCGTGTTCACTCCGATGTGCCAGCAGGCCCTGCAGATCGCCTGGATGCTCCGCAGCCGAAGTGAAACCAGAGTGCATCAGCCAGGGCACAAGCCAAGAAGCGGGCCAGACGAGAGTGCCGGCGCCGTCCGCATTTCGCACACTGCTACAATTACATCCTTCAGGAAAATCCCTGAGTGATCAAGTATCTTGGCTCGAAGCGCACCATTCTGCCCAGGCTGATGACAGCGCTGGGCAGCCTTGAAGGGGTGACTTCAGTCTTCGATGCCTTTTCCGGCACGGCACGAGTGGGCTATGAACTGAAAAAGAATGGCTATCAGGTGTTCAGCAACGACATCAACAGCTATGCCCATATCCTGGCCCAATGCCATGTGGAGGCAGAAGCCGACACCACAGCGGAAACGGCAAAGCGATTGATCGCGGAGCTCAATCAGCTGGCGGGCAAGCACGGCTACATCACCGAGACCTACTGCCTCAACAGCCGCTTTTTTCAGCCCCACAACGGCGAAAAGATTGATGCCATCCGCGACCAGATCGAAGCCTGGGATCTCTCGCCCATCCTCAAGGCCATCTGCCTGACCGCCCTGCTGGAAGCGGCTGACCGCATCGATTCGACAACCGGCATGCAGATGGCTTATCTCAAGCAGTGGGCCAAACGTTCCTACAATCCCCTGCAGCTGCGATTGCCTGCCATGCTCAATGCTGCAGCCAATCGCCGCTGCCAGGCCCATCAGCTGGATGCCGCGGAAGCTGCTAGCGCCATTGAAGCCGATTGCGCCTATCTGGATCCCCCTTACAACCAACACTCCTATCTCGGCAACTATCACATCTGGGAAAGCATCTGCCGCTGGGACCAACCGGAGGTCTATGGCATCGCCTGCAAGCGAATCGACTGCAAACAGAGCAAAAGTGATTACAACAGCAAGCCCAGATCACTCCCAGCTTTAACAGAACTGATCAACAAGCTACGCACACCCAACCTGATCGTCTCCTTCAGCAACGAAGGCTTCATTGATCGCAGCGCCATGGAAAACCTGCTGACACAAAAGGGACATCTGCAAACCGTCGAACTGGACTACAAGCGCTATGTCGGCGCCCAGATCGGCATTTACAATCCAAAAGGAAGTCGCACCGGCGTCGTCAGCCACCTGAAGAACAAAGAATATATCTATATCGTTTCGGCCAATCCTCTCAACCAAGCTGGGCTCGATCAGCTCCGGGCCTGCATGGTTGACCAGCCAAGTCTGGCAGCCTGAAGCCCATAGATCAATCGCACCAGCGGCAAAACCAGCGCGGAGGCTGGCCGAACAACGATCAGAATTCAAATCGCAATGAAATCAGCAACAGGCCCAGACAGGCCCCGATCGCAAGTCCGGGCAGGCCAGCCGCCAGAAAGGCAAGTACCACAAGAATCACAGCGACCACATGTTGCAGGGTGCGGAGATTCCGATTCAACCTTCGGGATTTCTCTCGCTGAAGTAGCTGCTGTTTGCGCTGCTTGAAGACACGATAATCGCTGAGCTCAGCAGCTTCTGTCGATGAGCAGTCGGCCGCTCCATCGCTCTCCCCACCCGCCGATGGTTCGGGCGGAACATTGAAATCCGGAATCCACCAACGTGGCACCTCATGCCCATGCTTGATTCTGCGGTTGCGCTCTTCTGCTGTCATCTTGCGGCAGGCTGTTTCTGCATGAACTCCAAAGTCAGTTTATGCCGATCGCATCGTTGATCACGCCGATTTTTCAACGCGAGGTGACGTTGCTCTGCGCCCCGGGCCGCTCATTCGTTGACCGTGCAGCCCAGCGCCACCGGCGCCTCCAGCACCAGCCGGCCAGCCCCGGGCCGAGGCAACTCCAGCCGCCAGGCCTGCAGCCGGTAGCCCCCTTCACCCGGGCGGGCCGAAGCCTCGGCCACCCCGCCGGGCCGGTACAGCGGATCGCCCAGCAGGGGGGCTCCAAGGGCGGCGCAATGAATGCGAATCTGATGAGGGCGGCCGCTGGCGATCGCCACCTGCACCAGATCGGCTTCGGCCCCACGCTCCAGCAGGGTGAGCAGGCTCCTGGCGGCCAGGTCGCCGGCCTCTGAGCCAGCGGCGGCGCACCAGATCTGCCCCAGCTGGGGATGGGCGCGGCGGCCGATCGCCGTGGTGATCTCAAGCGATTCCCCCGGATCCAGCGCCAGCACCCCGGGCACCAGCAGGGCGCGATAGAGCTTGCGGCAACCGGCTGTCGCTGCAGGTCCAGCCCATGCCTCGCCGCCAGTGCCATCAGCCGGCGGCGCTGACCCATCGCCAGCGTCCTGCGGGCCTGCGGCCACCGCCTCTGGATCAGCAACCTCTGGATCCTCAGCCAGTCCCGCGGCGGCGCCATCCCTGCCTGGGGCAACGTCCCTGCCCAGGCCAGCCGCCGTGCTCTCCCGCAGCCTGGCGCTCAACCAGGCCCTGGTGGCCGGCCGGCGGGCACACACCAGCAACCCGCTGGTGAAGCGCCCCAGGCGATGCACCGGCCGCGGAATCCCGGCCGGATCGCCCTGATGGCGCCGCTGCAGCAGCCGCAGCACGGTGTGCTCCAGCCAGCCCCCCGCCGGCAGCACCGGCAAGCCGGCGGGCTTGTCGATCACCAGCAGATCGCCGTCGTCGTGCACCACCGCCCAGCGGGCTGGCACGGCCTCCTCCCACCAGGGGGGGCGCTGCCAGGCCAGCCGATCTCCGGCGACCAGCTCCAGATCGGCCGAGAGCCTCTGGCCGTTGCGCTCGATCTCGCCGGCGGCCAGGCGCCGCTGCCATTCGGCCTGAGCGGAATGCCGGTAACAGCCGGCGTAGAAGGCGGTGACGGGCAGGCCGTGGGAGCGGGCCTCGATCCGATCGCGATAGCTCCAGCCGTCGTTGAGTGCTCGCGGCAGCCAGCCTTCGGGCATCATCGCCGCGGCGGCTGAGGCCGGGGGCCGGCGCCGCTCAGCTGGGGGATCGCACCGGGGCGTCAGGTGCATCCCTGCACAGAGATCCGGTAGCTGAAGCCGAGGGCCGCGGGCTGGCTGCTGGACCCCACCCGGAAGTTCATGAGGTTGGTGCGCTTGCCCGGCACAGCAGCGAAAGGACCGAACATGCGCCCGCCGCCCGGCTCGAAGGTGGGGGTTTCGTTGATCACCTGCAGGCTGGAGCCATCGGTGAAGCGCATGAAGCCAGCCACCGGGAAGCTGGCCCGCTCGCTGGAAGCGGAGGTGAAGAAGAAGCGGTAGCTGCGGAAGGTCCGATCGACAACGAAATCCGTATTCCAGTTGGTGCGGCCCAGCAGGCGATCGGGCCCGATGCTCTTGCTGACCACCGGTTCGCCGCCACCGCCCAGGGGCATCAGAAAGCGGCAATTCTGAGCCGCTTCGGCCCTGGGGATGCCGCAGGTCAGCAGGACAGAGGCGGCGAAGGCTCCGGCGATGTGGTGAGGTGCGACAGAGGGGAGAAACCTGGACATGGGGGAACGCTGAGCGGGGCCAAACACCAACGCCCCATTCAACGGCAGGGGATTCGGGCGCCGAGCCAGCCAGGGCTGGCGCTTCAGTCCACCAGGCCGTGCTCCAGCGCAAAGCGCACCAGTTCGGTGCGGCTGGCCGTGCCGGTCTTGATGAACAGCCGACTCACATATTTCTCGACATTGCGGATCGAGGTTTCCAGCCGACGGGCGATCTCCTTGTTCATCATCCCCTCGGCCACCAGCTGCAGCACGCTGGCCTCGCGGGGGGTGAAATCCAGCTTCACATCCGAAATGGGCTTCCTGCCGCCGCCGCCGCCGGTGCCCAGCATCGAGCGGATCTCGGTGATCTGTTTGGCCATGGCGCCGATGTCGGCATCGGCGAAGCGGGCCGCCTCGGCCAGCAGCCTTTCCTGGCGCCGCACCACGTTGCGCACCCGCGCCACCAGCTCATCGGGATCGAAAGGCTTGGGGATGTAGTCATCGGCGCCCGCCTGGAAGCCGGCGATGCGATCGGAGGTCATCCCCTTGGCGGTGAGGAAGATCACCGGCGTGCCGCCGAGGCGCTCATCAGCCCGCAGGCGCTTGAGCAGGCCGTAGCCATCGCAACGGGGCATCATCACGTCGGTGATGACCACATCGGGCAGCAGCTCCTGGGCCGCGCTCCAGCCCTCTTCGCCGTCGTTGGCGGTGCTGACGTGGAAGCCCTCATCTTCGAGGTAGGTCTTGACGGCTGTGCGCAGGCCGGGCTCGTCGTCCACCAGCAGCAGCCGCACCGGCAGCTTGGCCACCTCCTCGGCGGGAGAGCCATTGGTGTCCGGGGAGGGGTTGACGGTCTGGTTGGCGTTGACAGATCCGGAGACGCCGGCCATGGGTTCACTGCTCATGGCGGAAATCTATCCGGGTTCGCCGGATCGGCACGACGCTGGCCGGATCGGGGCCGGGAGCCTCAGCGGCGCGGCACCACCAGCACCTCCTCCCGTTCGACCAGCTGGCCGCTGTAGCCCAGGGAGCGGGCCAGGGCCCCGAGCGTGGCTGGATCCTTGCCCGCCTGGGCCGGCACGCACACCGCCCACCAGATCAGATGGTCGAGGCGATTGGCCGAGGTGATCGGACCGCCGGGATTGAGCTCCCGCACGATCAGGCGGCTAGCGGTGCCGGTGACCCGCATCGGCCCCTGCGGACTGCAACGGATCTTGTCGGTGGCGATCGTGACCCGATCCAGCTTCTCCTCCCAGACCTTGACGCTCCAGGTGCCGGGCATCAGCGGATCGTCCTTGGCACCGAAGACACCGACCGCCACGGGCCCCTCGCGGGTGAGCTTCTCCTGCAGGATCACCAGACCGGCCGGCCGGGGGGCCTTGGCATCCGGGGGCGCTGGATTCTCAGCGGCCGTTGCGGCCCCCAGGACTCCCGGCAGCGCCCCCCCTGGCGGCAGGGCCGCCGGCAGCAGCGCCAGGGCCGTCAGCGCCAGCGCCCCCGTTGTTGCCCGCCATGGGGCCCAGACGGGAGCGGCCGGAAGACCAGGCAGCCGCGAGGCCAGCAGCCCCGGGCAGCGCATATGCAGAAACGTCAGCATGGCTCCATGCTCGCCTACCTCGACCACCACGCCACCACCCCCTGTGACAGCCGGGTTCTGGCGGCGATGGAACCCTGGTGGCGCCAGCAGTTCGCCAACCCCGCCAGCCGCCTCTACCGGCCGGCCCTCGAGGCCGCCGCCGCCGTGGAGATCGCCCGCGGCCAGGTGGCCGTCGCCCTGAGCATGCCCGCCGAGGCGGTGACCTTCACCAGTGGCGCCACCGAGGCCAACAACCTGGCCCTCAAGGGGATCGCCGAGGCGGCTCTGGAGCGCGGCGAGCCGCGCCGGGGCCTGATCACCGTGGCCAGCGAACATCGGGCCGTGCTCGATCCGGTCACCTGGCTGGGCCGCCATGGCTTCCCGCTGACCGTGCTGCCCGTGCAGCCCGATGGTCTGCTGGACCTGCAGCGACTGGCTGACGCCATCGGCCCCGACACCCTGCTGGTGTCGGTGATGGCCGCCAACAATGAAATCGGCGTGCTCCAGGATCTGGCCGCCATCGGTGCCCTCTGCCGCCGGCACGGCGCCCTGTTCCACTGCGATGCAGCCCAGGCCGTCGGGCACATCCCCCTGGCGATGACCGAGCTGGGCATCGACCTGCTCAGCCTCAGCGGCCACAAGCTCTACGGGCCCAAGGGCTGCGGCGCCCTGTTGCGCCGCCCCGGCGTGACCCTGGCCCCCCAGCAGCACGGCGGCAGCCAGGAAGGAGGCCTGCGGGCCGGCACCCTGGCCGTACCGCTGCTGGTGGGCCTGGGGGCGGCTGTGGAGCTGGCCCTGGCGGACCAGAACGAGCGCTGCGCCCGCCTCAGCGGCCTGCGGGATCGGCTGTGGGAAGGGCTGGAGAAGCTGAGGGGAGTCCAGCTCAACGGCCATCGCAGCCGGCGCCTGGGCCACAACCTCAACGTCGTCATCGACGGCGTCGACGGCCAGCGACTGCACCGGCTGCTGCGCAGCAACCTGGCTGTGAGCAGCGGCTCGGCCTGCAGCCAGGGCAGTCCATCCCATGTGCTGGCGGCCCTGGGCCGCAACCGCCGCCAGGCCGCCGCCTCAATTCGCTTCGGCCTCGGCCGCGACAGCACGGCCGTCGACATCGATCGGGCCCTAGCGGCCGTGACCGCCGCCGTGGCCGAACTCCGGCATCCCACCTAACTTTCAGCCATCTGAAGGCCCCTGATGACCGCCCCATTTCCCGGTCGAGGGGCCCCGCGCCTCAACATCGGCGATGCCCTGCACGATGGCTGGCAGGCCTTCTGCCGCAACCCCCGCGCCTTCGTGTTGTACGCGCTGCTGCTCTGGGGCCTGCAGGTGTTGTTCCAGCTGCTGCAGACCCGCATCGGCGACAACGGAGAGCTCTCCACCCGAGCGTCTGATTGGCTTCTGGCCCTGGTGGGCCTGGTGGGGGCCTTCGCCAGCTTCTTCTGGGGCCGGATCAGCCTCGTACGCGGAGCCCTGCGCAGCCTCGAGGGCCATCGTCCCAGCTTTGGCGAGCTGTGCCGCTGGGATGACGGCCCGATCCTGCGCCTCTGCCTGGCCTCCGTGCTGCTGGGGGCCTTGCTGGTGGGAGCGGCCCTGATGATCACGGTTGGGGTGGGAGGCCCCCTGTTCGTGCTGGCCTCCCTGGCCCAGGCCAGGGCTGGAACCGGGGCGCCAGTCCCGGATCTGGTGATCATCCTGCTGCTGCTGGTGCTGGTGGGGCTGATCGGCCTCTGGCTGGTGGCGGCGATCTACCTGAAGGTGAACCAGCAGTTCCAGGCCCAGATCTCCCTGACCCAACAGCTGGGGCCCTGGGCCACGCTGAAGCGCGGCCGCGAGCTGGCGGACCCCCACTGGCCGCTGCTGCTGCTGCTGCTGATCATCGAAGGCCTGCTCTGCCTGCTCGGCGTTCTGGCCTGCTTTGCGGGCTTCTTCGTGGCCTGGCCCGTGGTGCTGTGCATCTCCTCAGCCGCCTACCGGCAGCTGCTGGCGCTGGAGGCCGCAGAGCGGCCGACACACCAGGCCACCCCCGTCGCCTAACCCCAGCGAACGCTCAGCACCACAAAACCCAGCACCCCCAGCAGGGCCAGCACCACCTGGGCCAGGCGGCTGACCAACATGCCGGCCACCACCGCCAGACCCACCTGCAGGGAGCGCTGCAGGCGCAGCAGCCCGAACGGCCCCAGGGAGGCGGGGGCGCTCAGCAGTTCCCCCAGGCTGGCGCCGAGCAGGGGGCCCAGCAGGGCTCCAACCAGGGGACCGCCGATCGGCAGGGCCGGCAGCAGGCCGAGCAGACCGACCACCAGACCGATGGCCGCGCCGATGTAGGCCCAGCCGCTGGCCTGCAGCCGGGCCGCGCCCAGCAGCAGCCCCAGGGCCTCCGCCCCCCAGCCCAGCAGCAGAATCACCGTCCCGAGCAGCAGCGTGGGCCAGGCCGTGGCCCAGCCCACCGCCGCCACCCAGAGCAAAGCGCCGAGCGGCAGCAGGGCCAGCCCGGGCAGCACCGGCAACAAGGTGCCGGGAATCGCCGTCAGCTGCACGAGCAGGGCTGCCCACCAGAGCAGATCACTGCGGGCCAGTTCAGTCATGGCAGCCAAGACAAGCGACAGGAACAGCGGCCCGGAGCGGGAGCGACCCAGCGTCAGCCACGGCGCCGGGCCAATCGCAGCTTGGCGGAGCGGCTGCGGGGATTGGCCTCGGCCTCGGCCGCCTCGGCCACCAGGGGCTTGCGGGTGATCCGCTCCAGCCGCTCATCCGCCAGGAAGGCCTGCTTGACGCGCCGATCCTCGAGCGAGTGGAAGCTGATGATCGCCAGGATGCCGCCGGGCAGCAGCCAGTCGGGGGCCCGCTGCAGCAGCCGCTCAAGCTGGCCGAGTTCGTCGTTGACAGCGATGCGCAGGGCCTGGAAGGTGCGCGTGGCCGGATGGAGGCGGCCGCGCCGGGCCTGGGGCGGGAAACAGCCGCCGATCGCATAGGCCAGATCAGCGCTGCTGCGGCCGCTGCCGCTCCAGGGGCGCTCCGCCACCAGGCGCCGGGCGATGCGGCGCGACAGGCGCTCCTCGCCGTAGGCGTAGATCAGGTCGGCCAGCTCCTGCTCCTGCAGCCGGTCGATCAGCTGGGCCGCCGTCTCGCCGGCCTCGGGATTCATGCGCATGTCGATCGGCCCATCGGCGCGGAAACTGAAGCCCCGGGCCGCCACATCGAGCTGGGGGCTGCTGACCCCCAGGTCGGCCAGCACAGCGACCAGCGGCTGGCTGGGGCTGTAATCCCCAAAGCTGGTGGCCACGATCGTGACGCGATCGCCAAAGGGCCCGAGACGCTCGGCGGCGGCGGCGCGGGCGGTGGGATCGCGATCCAGGCCGATCAGCCGCAGCCCCGGATGAGCCGCCAGCAGCAGGGCGCTGTGGCCGCCGCCGCCGAGGGTGACATCGAGCAGCAGGGGCGGAGCACCGTCTGGCGGGAGCGGCAATTCGGCGAAGGCGGCCACCACCTGGTCGGCGAGCACCGGGAGATGGGAATAGGAGGCGGAGTCCATGGCTCCGTCCTAAACCCTGCCCCCTTCTTGATCCGTTGGCCGTCAGCTCCTGCCATCCGGGCCAAACCGACGCCGGGCGAGCACTGGCGAACTGATGAAAAGTGCCGGCCGTCAGCCTGCCCCTGCCAGCCAGGCCTCGAGGTCGCTGGGGCCCTCGAAATCGAGCAGAGCTTCCGCCAGGGTTTCCAGTTGCTCCAGGCGCAGGCTGCGGATGCGGGCCTCCTGCTGTGGGTTCAGCTCACCGCAGCGGCGCCGGAGCAGGCGGAGGGCCATCTCCAGCTCGCCCTGCTGGCGGCCTTCCTGGCGACCCTGCCCAAAGATCTCGCGGTACGCCACGCTCTGCGTGAAGTCTTCAAGAGTGATGCCGCCCATGGCGCAGAGCTCCTCCAGCGATCGTCCGTTG